>JACQYL010000098.1 GCA_016208165.1 Deltaproteobacteria bacterium | reverse complement strand
GCATACCCCATGAATGATTGCTTGCATGCATTCAGAGGACGGCATTGTCGGACAACACTGAACCAACAAACGTTCAGCAACCGCTGGACGAACTACTTGCGAACCTTCCCGCCTTGCCCGGCGTGTATCTCATGAAAGGGGAGAGCGGCACGATCCTGTACGTGGGCAAGGCCAAGAATCTCAAAGCCCGGGTCACGTCCTATTTTCGTTCGGGTCATAACGACCGGGGTCCCCGGATTCAGCTTCTGGTGTCCCGGATTCGGGACATCGAGACCCTGATCACGGATTCCGAAAAGGAAGCGCTGATCCTCGAGAACACGCTGATCAAGAAGCACCGGCCCCGGTTCAACGTGGATCTGAGGGATGACAAGAACTATCTGTATCTCAAGTTCAACCTGTCCGAGGCCTTTCCCAGGTTGACGCTGGTGCGCAAGGTGACGCGGGACAAGGGCCTGTATTTCGGACCATACACGTCCGCCAAGGGCGTACGGGAGACCCGCCGTCTCTTGCACCGCTATTTTCCGCTCCGCCGATGCCGTTCCGACAGGGCCGGCGGCAGGCCGTGCCTGTACTATCAGATCGGAACCTGTTCGTGCGGCGACATCACGGACCCCGAGGAATACAAGAGCGTGGTCCGGGACGTGAAGCTCTTTCTCGAGGGCCGGGACCGGGGTCTGCCGGCCGACCTGAAGGCGCGGATGCAGGCCGCGTCCGAGAAGCTCGAATTCGAGCACGCCGCCCGTTTGCGGGACCAGTTGCGGTATCTCGAAGGCGTTCTCGAGAAGCAGAAAACCATTTCGCTCGATTTCGAGGACCGGGACATTGTGGGATGGTTCCGGGAGGGAACCGGACCGGTGACCGTCATGGTGCTGTTCGTGCGGGGCGGCCGTCTTGTGGGGCGGCAGGGGTTCTATCTGCGCCGGACGGACCTGACGGATGAAGAAACGCTGGGCTCTTTTCTGGTGCAGTTCTACAGCGAAGAAAAGCTCGTTCCCAAGGAGCTGCTGTTGCCTTTCAGTACCAACGACGAATCCCTCCTCGAACAGGTCCTGGGAGAACGGCGGGGCGCAAAGGTGCGAGTTCTGGTTCCCGCGCGCGGCGACAAAAAGGCCCTGGTGAGCATGGCGGAGGCCAACGCCCGGACGTATCACGAGGAGAAGCGAAAGGAGCGCGGGAGCGCTGACGAGATGTTCGAGGAAGCGCAGCGGCGTTTGAAGCTGAAGAACGCGCCGAGGCTCGTGGAATGCTTTGACATCTCCAATCTGCAAGGTCGCCAGGCCGTTGGATCCAAGGTGCTTTTTCGCGACGGGGTTCCGGACAAAAACGGCTATCGCCGTTACCGTGTTCGAACCGTGGAGGGTATCGATGATTACGGCATGATGTATGAAGTGCTGAAGCGGCGATTCGAGCGGGGGATCGAGGAGGAGGATCTCCCGGACCTGCTGGTGGTGGACGGCGGCAAAGGACAGCTCAACGTGGCGTTGAGAGTCTTCAAGGATTTAGGGGTGGACCGGGTGGACGCCGTCGGCATGGCGAAAATACACGCAGAAAAAGGGGAGGCTCAATCGTACGAGCGTTTTTTCCTTCCCCTTCGCAAGGATCCCGTCCGGCTGCCCGACCACTCGGAGCTGCTGCTCCTGTTTCAGCGACTTCGGGACGAGGCCCACCGGTTCGCGGTCACGTATCACCGGCGTCTCAAGCGGAAAAAGAACATCCGCTCCGCCCTCGAAGACATTCCCGGCATCGGTGGGAAGACGGCTCAAAAGCTGCTGAGTGAATTTGGCGACATGGAAGCCTTACGCAGGGCGACCCTCGAGGACCTGGTTCGCGCCACGGACAAACGCAAAGCCGCCGCGGTAAAATCGTATTTCGACTCCTTGGACGCAAAAGGCTAAAGAAAGCGGTTTTTTCGGCCGATTACCAAGCAATACGGCCATACGAGCGCGGTGTAGTACAGCAAAAGGCTTTCTCCGGACCTTTGGTTCATGATAAGTTCCTTTATAGACGTCAGGGAAGGAGTGCATTTCCTTCGAAGAAGGACGATCTTTCCGAGAAGCCGGTCGCACGCAAGGGGTTCCGTTCCCCAGCGTTGGAACGTGATTCCACTTAGTGCCTTTTTACTTCAATCAAACCGTTGTTATCCTGCCCTGCCCGGGCGCGTCGAATCGGGCGAGGGTTCACGCGAAGGGAGGCTTTCCCCGTCATGAGCGATGAGACCTTTGTATATCCGTTTGAAAAAGGTGATGGAAAAAACAAACAACTGTTGGGGGGCAAGGGTGCGAATCTGTGCGAGATGACTCAGATCGGCCTGCCCGTTCCGCCCGGTTTTGTGATTACCACCAGCGCGTGCAGGGAATTTTATCAACAAAAGAAGAAACTGCCCGACGGCCTTATGGAACAGGTGGATAAGGCCATGGCGGATCTCGAGAAAAAGACGAGTAAGCAATTCGGAGATCCGGAGAATCCGCTGTTGGTGTCCGTGCGAAGTGGAGCGGCGATGAGCATGCCCGGCATGATGGATACCATATTGAACCTCGGGCTGAACGACCAGAGCGTGCAGGGATTGGCCAAACTGACGAAAAACGAACGGTTTGCGTACGATGCTTACCGGCGACTGCTTCAGCTGTTCGGAAAGGTCGGCCTCAAGGTGGAAGATGAACACTTCGACCGCGTGTTCGATGCCGAAAAAGAGCGCATGGGAGTGACCCAGGATTCGGATCTGGATCCGGACAGCCTGAAACGAATCTGCAAGGAATTTAAGAAGATCATCAAAGATAAGAGCGGTCACAAGTTTCCGGAAGAGCCGAGAGAACAGCTCCGTATCGCCATCGAGGCGGTGTTCGCTTCCTGGATGGGAAAACGGGCAATGGACTACCGCAAGCAGTTCCACATTACGCCCGAAATGGCCAATGGCACGGCGGTGAACATCTGCACCATGGTATTCGGAAACATGGGCGAGGATTCGGGCACCGGCGTCGGGTTTACCCGGAATCCGGGAACCGGCGAAAACCGATTGTACGGCGAATATCTGATCAACGCCCAGGGCGAGGATGTGGTCGCCGGAGTGCGGACTCCTCAACCGCTGAAAGAGCTTCGAGCCCACATGCCCGAGGTATATCGTGAATTGGAGGAACTGAGGCACACTCTCGAAACTCACTATCGAGAGGTGCAGGACTTCGAGTTTACCATCGAGAAGGGGAAATTGTACTGCCTTCAGACCCGAACCGGAAAGATGAACGCGTGGGCGCTGATTCGCACTTCGAACGATCTGGTGAACGAAGGCCTGATTTCGGAGGAGGAAGCGATCCTCCGAATACCTCCCGCCATGCTCGAGCAACTGCTGCATCGCCGCGTGGATCCGAACTTCGATGGGGTTCCCCTGGCCAGTGGGTTGGCGGCTTCTCCCGGCGCCGCATCCGGAAAAATCGTATTCACGGCGGACCGCGCCGAGCGTCTCGGTCGCATGGGAGACAGGGTGATTCTGGTTCGGGAGGAGACCAAGCCCGAAGACATCCACGGCTTCTTTGCGGCCCAGGCCATATTGACCAGTCGCGGAGGCAGAACGTCTCACGCCGCCGTTGTAGCTCGAGGCATGGGAAAGCCGTGCGTATCCGGTTGTGAGGAACTGCTGATCGATTCCACCATAGGCGAAATGCGTGTGGGTGAAATGCTCCTCAGGGATGGCGACGTCATTACGATCGACGGCACGGGAGGCCATGTGTTTCAGGGCGAAGTTCCACTAGTGGATCCCGAGTTCGTGGAAGACCTTCTCACCCTGCTCGAGTGGGCGGACGAATACGCCAAAATCCGGGTTTGGGCCAATGCGGACACGCCGGAAGCGGCACAGAAAGCACGGGAGTATGGGGCCCGGGGCATCGGTCTTTGCCGGACGGAGCGCATGTTCAATCAGCCGGAACGCCTCCCGATTATGCGCGAGCTCATCCTGGCCGAGACTCCGGAGGAACGGCGAAAAGCCATCAATCAGTTACTCCCGTTTCAGCTCGAGGATTTCAAGTCGATTTTCAGGATCATGGACGGACTTCCCGTGACGGTGAGGCTGTTGGATCCGCCCCTGCACGAATTCTTGCCCACGAGCGAGGACTTGGTTTTCGAAATCAACCAGCTCAAGGCGTTCAGTAATTCCATCGAGGCCATTGAAAGCCTGCCCTATACCATGCGTATTTTGGGGAAATCCCTCGAAGAATACATTCCGGCCGTGGAAACGGCGGTCGGGGAAATCGAAAAAATACGCGTCAAGAAACTGGACGAGGAACTCTGGAAGAGCAAGGAAGAACTGCTCGAAAGGGTAAAGAAGCTGTCCGAAGTGAACCCCATGCTGGGACACCGGGGCGTTCGCTTGGGCATCTCGTATCCCGAGATCTACGAGATGCAAATACGCGCGATCATGGAAGCCGCGGCGGAGGTGGTGAAAGAAGGCGTCGATCTGCAGCCCGAGATCATGGTTCCCCAAGTCTGCACCCTGCAGGAGCTGCTCTGGGTGCACAAGATCGTCCGCGAGGTGCACGACGAGGTGAAGGCAAAGTACGGCGTGGACGTCCATATGAAATTCGGCACCATGATCGAGGTGGTTCGAGCGTGCATGCGCGCTGGGCGACTGGCCGAACTGGCGGAGTTCTTCTCGTTCGGCACCAACGATCTCACTCAGGCGACCTTCTCCTTTTCGCGTGAGGATGCGGAGAATAAATTCTTGCCATTGTACAAGGAGAATGAAATCCTCCAGGACAACCCGTTCGAAATCCTGGATGTCAAGGGAGTCGGGCGGTTGATGATGATTACGATCGAATGGGGGAGGAGGACTCGAAAGGATCTGGTGGTGGGCATCTGCGGGGAACAGGCGGGACATCCGGCAGCCATCGAGTTTTGCCACGATATCGGAGTAAACCACGTTTCCTGTTCGCCGCCCAGGGTTCCCATCGCCCGGTTGGCCGCGGCGCACGCAGCCCTCAAGCAGGGTACCCGGGTGCCTATGGCGTAAATTGCAATCGATGACGGGGGAAAAACGTTCGTGAAGGTTTTCCTTCATGCGGACAACGGACAATGAACCCGTAGGGGCGTGCAATACGCCCCTACGGGACGCGTGAGACCGGATTGCACGACCGCGGAAGGCGCGGATTCAGCGAAGGGGCGGGTTTTCCATCGACCGGTTCGACCGGCTCACAGCGGGCAGGCTCGGGATCTGCGACAAACCCGCCCCTTGACGTCTTCTTGCGCCCCGAAACGTCAAACGGTGACCAGAGTCCCCACATCGCCGCCGGCGACCATTCGTTTCAGATTGCCTTTCTTCCGGACGTTGAGCACCACCAAAGGCATGGCGTAATCCTTCAGCAATGTCATGGCGGTGAGATCCATCACCCTGAGTTCCTTTTCAAGGACCTCGGCGTACGTCAGGGTGTCGTATAAGCGGGCATCGGGATCTTTGGCGGGGTGCCCGCTGTACACGCCGTCCACATTGGTGGCTTTTACCACGAGGCCGCATTGCATCTCGAGGGCGGCCCAAGCCGCGGTTGTGTCCGTGGTGAAATAGGGCTTGCCCAGACCGCCCGCGAAGATCACGACGGTCCCCCGGTCCATGTCTTGTCTGGCCTCTCTCCTTACGAACGGCCGAACAACTCCGGGTATGGGCAGGTTCGAGTATACTTCCGCGGACGTTCCCCCGGATTCAAAAAAGTCTCGGAGCGCCAGAGCGTTCATTATGGTGGAAAGCATCCCCATGGAGTCTCCGGTGGCCCGCTCGACCTGGGGCGGACGCATGTTTCCCCGAAACAGGTTGCCTCCGCCAATGACGATGCACGGTTGGAATCCCATTTCCCGAACATCGACGATTTCTTCGACGATGTCCAAAATAGCCGCTGTGTCGAAGCCGGAACCTTTATCTCCCGCCAGCGCTTCGCCGCTCAGCTTGATCAGTATGCGCTTGTTGGAAGCGTCTAATAGCTGCCTTTTTCCCATGCTGATATCCGTATACTCCCCCTTTGTTGCCATGTGACACGGTTCGTAGGTTGATTTCGAGTATCGTCGGCCGGGGCCTCAGGGGTGCGTTTCTTCATTTTTCGCCGATCTCCGGGCCAGATGGCGGACGACCCAGAAGCCCAGAAACAGCAGAACGATGAACACGACGGTAAACAGGTTCAAGTACTTCGTCAGAAGCTCTTTGATCGCGGGTCCGAAAAAGTAGATGGCCAGGGCGACGAGAAAGAACCGGCCGCTTCGTCCCACGGCGGAGGCCAGGAGAAAACGTTTGAAGTTCAGCTCGAAAACACCGGCCGATATGGTGAATACTTTGTAAGGTATGGGAGTAAAGGCGGCGATGGCCACGGCCCAGACGTCCCATTTCTGGTAGTACCTTTCCACCATAAGGATTTTTTCCAAACGAAAGAGCTTCAGCAAAAGCGGCCTGCCGCCCTTGACACCCAAAAGGAATCCGAACACTGCCCCCGCAAGGGATCCCAGGGTGCAGACCAGAGCATAGGTAAACGCGCCGGGAGGATCCAGGATGGACATGGCGATGAGCAGGACGTCGGGTGGAATGGGGAAAAAAGAAGATTCCGCAAAGGCGATGAGGAACAGGGCATACACGGAGTAAGGCGTTTCCGCCCAATGGAGCACCCATTGACCCAGATCATGAATCCACTCGATCATTCCGCGCCCTTCAGCCTCCCTGCGATGTCAAAATCTTCTCGATCTTCCAAAGGGTCCGGGAAGATCGTTTCGCGTGTGCCTCCTCTACCACGAAGCGCCCAGCGCGGCAACCCCATTGCGAGTGTCCGAGCACGCCCCCGGACCCCCCATGGCGAACGAGAAAAGCAAAGACAAATTCTATGCGGAGCCGGCGAACCAGTCTGTGTCGGATGGCTGATACCGAACGCATCAGGGCCTTCTCCCATCATCACTCCGCAGTCAGCGGTGCGGTAATTCGGCCCTAGCTCCAACGCCAGGCCAAGGCGAAAACGCCCACTGCGAAGCAGTAGGGTGCGAACATCCAGAGCCGGCCCTTCTTCACCAGATTCATGAGAAGCTGTAAAGATAGGTAGCCTGCGACCGCGGCGGAGGCGGTTCCGAGCAGAATGGGAAAGGGCCGCCCGGTCAGCTGGCGGGCATCGAACTGCAATATGGTTGCGCCTAGAATGGCGGGAATGAAAAGCAGAAAGGAAAAACGGGCCGCCAGTTCCCGGTCCAGTTTCAGAAGGAGACCGAGGGTGATGGTCGTGCCCGATCTGGACAGTCCGGGCATCACGGCCAGGCCTTGACCGATGCCGATCGCCAAAGCGTCGAGAACTCGAACCGACTTTACGTTGTCCTTCCATGGGTTGGCGAATCGGCTGAGGAACAATACGGCTCCGGTGATCATCAGGGCGATTCCCACGGCCTGAGGGGATCCGAAGAGACGTTCGAACGGGTGTCTGAAGGTCAGCGCGATAACCGCGGTGGCCACGGTGGCAATTGCGACGAGAAAGAGGAGGCGGAGATCCGGGTCCTCGCCGATTCTCCGGACGGAGAACGGCCGTTCCGCGAGCCGTAGGCCGAGCAACGATCTAACAATCCGCACGAGTTCTCGGCGCACGAATACGCACACCGCGAGCAGGGTTCCGAGGTGGAGGC
This sequence comes from Deltaproteobacteria bacterium, assembly GCA_016208165.1. Taxonomy (NCBI): domain Bacteria; kingdom Pseudomonadati; phylum Myxococcota; class Myxococcia; species Deltaproteobacteria bacterium. Next base: position 85,076 of record JACQYL010000098.1, on the reverse strand, counting down.
ATACGTCGAAAAAGAGTTCGGGTTCGTTCATGCCGAAAAGGTGCTGGAAAATCACCAGATGGCCCGAACTGCTCACGGGCAGGAACTCCGTCAATCCTTGAATAAGGCCCAAAGCCAGGGCGTGGAATATGTTCATGGGATCAATAGTAGCGAGCGTAAGGGGTTCATACATCGAGTTGTGGTCGATAAGCGGCGAATCATACTTTCTTAGCCCGGATCAAAACATGTTGAGATACCAGCCGATCAGTCGCTCGCCAACGAATATGTAGAGCACGGCCCCAAGGGACAGAAAGGGGCCGAAGGGGATCGCCAGTTTCATGTCTCCCTTTTTGACGACCATAACCGCCATGCCGGATAGGGCGCCCACCACGGAACTCGAGAACAGGGTGAATAGCACGCCTTTCCAACCCAGAAAAGCGCCGATCATGGCCAGCAATTTCACGTCCCCCAATCCCATGCCTTCGCGTTTCGTCAAGAGGTAATAGCCTATGACAACGGCCAACAGAAGCCCTCCACCCAGCAGCGCTCCAATAAGCGCGTTCATGGGGGCGAGAACAAAATAGACCGGGAACAGGATCGAAAGTCCGAAATCGAGGAACAGCAGCAGGGCCACGACCCCGGTTCCGAACTCGACCAGTGGATATACGGGAGAGATCCTGGCGCCGCAGAATTCGCATCGCCCCCTGAGCAAGACATAGCTTGCCAACGGAAGGTTGTGATACCATGGGATCCGGTGGGCGCAGGCCGGACAATGCGACGGGGGCGATACAATGGATTCCCGAAGGGGTATTCGATAAATGCACACGTTCAGGAAACTGCCAATGCAGATGGCGAGCGCGAAGACGAGTACCGAAATCATGAAGTGTGGATCCATTCTCGACCTGTGCGGCGACTGGGAAAGGCGTTGCGATCCGTCCCGGATACGCTGTTGGATAACCGGGTTAGGTTAACCCAGGAAGCGCCGTAGTTCAATGAAAAACATCCCTGTCGGAGAACGGATGTGCAATATCGAGCCGGCCAAGGCGGGTCCTTTTTGCCGGCGGCTCCGGAAGGTGTGATGCTCCGTATCTTACGGCGCCATTTCGTAGATCGGAAGGGCGTAAAGGCCGGGATCCCCTGTGGGCAAGCACAGGCGTCCCATGGTGCGGTTGATTTTGACGCCGGACTGGTTTATAGATTGAGGCATGAGGAAGAACCCTTTCGAAATCTTGGGCATTACCCCTGAGATGGTCAAGAAGCTGGACGACGACCATTTGTTTGCCCTGGTGCGCTCGAACTATCGAGTTCTTCAGAAGGTGTTGCATCCGGATGCAAACATCGGGAAAAAGGCTTGTCGATCCGAGAGGATCCACAGGCAGGCCGTGGAAGTCAATGCAGCTTTCGAACAGCTGGACCTGGCCAGGAACCCGGAATCGTTCCAGGTTTGTCGGGAGCGATACGTTCCGCGCCCCACGAGAGGACTGCGGAAGGAATTGGACCAGACGCGCGAAAGGGCGGAAAGGCTCGATGTTGTAAATGAACAACTCTCCTATCGGTTTCTCGACTTCTTGTATCACTTTCTGGATCACGGACCCGGACGATGGGGCGCTCTTTCCAATGGCAAACGACCCCATGTGTTCGATCTGAGGAATCTTCGCATCGGCTTGTACGATGTGGCTGTGGGCTACAACCTGCGTCACAGCGCCTGGAACTTGGGTCGCAACTACAAGGAAATGCGATTCGACGAAGAAGGCAAAATGCATTACAGGCTGTTGAGTCGAGGTAGTTTTGCCGAGGTGCGTTACATCCGGCTGCTCGGAAGCGTTGACGCGGACCGGGTAGACCTGATTCCTCACTTGGACAAGAAGGGGGGCCCCGGTTGCGGCGAAAACGGCGCTTTCTGCACGGATCCGCTCTATCAGGAAGGTGAAAAGCTGAACACGATCGGTCTTTCCAACTTCCGGGAAGTGTGTTTGCCTAATCTTACCCCCTATCTCAAAGAAAACGCCTACCTTTTCTCCATCCATCTGGAAAATGGGGGCTCCGTGTTAAAGCATGTACCTGTGGAGGTCTGGCTGGAAGGGAAGATTATCAAGCTGGATCTGGAGAACGGAACCGACTAACGTCCGATCGCTTTACTTCGAGGAGTCGCCATGATCATCGGTGTGCCGAAAGAGATCAAAGAGGAAGAATACCGCGTCGGCATCGTGCCCGCCGGAGTGCGCATGATGACGGAAAAAGGGCACCGGGTGCTGATCCAGACAGACGCCGGAGAGGGATGCCGCATTCCGGACAGCGAGTATCGGGATGCGGGCGCCGAAATCGTGGAATCGGCCAAGGATTTGTACCTGAAGTCGGATATGGTGATGAAAGTCAAGGAGCCCCTCGAGGAAGAGTACCCGTATCTTCGAGAAGGTCTCATCCTATATGCGTACCTGCACCTTGCCCCGGCCCCCGAACTGACGGCGGCCCTTCTGGAGCGCGGCGTCATAGGCGTCGCTTACGAAACGATGCAGCTCAGTGACGGTTCCCTGCCGTTACTCACCCCCATGAGCGAAGTCGCGGGCCGTATGGCGGTTCAAATAGGCGCGCATTATCTGGAAAAAACGCAAGGGGGCCGAGGGGTGCTTTTGGGCGGTGTGCCGGGTGTGAGCCGCGGGCGCATCACCATTCTCGGCGCGGGTGTGGTCGGCCGCGCCGCGGCCAAGATCGCTGTGGGTATGGGCGCGGAAGTCCACATTCTGGACGTGGATCAGAGACGCCTCATCTATATGGACGACGTCTTCGGCAGCCGGGTGACCACCCTATTTTCTCACGCGGACAACATCCGGTATTCGGTGATGCATTCACACCTGGTGATCGGGGCTGTGTTGATACCCGGCGCTCGGGCTCCGCGATTGGTCACGCGGTCGATGGTCTCGGAAATGAAGCAGGGTTCGGTGGTCGTGGATGTGTCCATCGATCAGGGCGGCACCTTCGAGACGTCCAAGCCCACTTCCCACCGCAACCCCACCTATGTGGTCGACGACGTTATCCATTATTGCGTTCCCAATATGCCCGGCATTGTGGCGCGTACTTCGACGTTCGCCCTCGGCAACACGACCCTGCCCTATGCGCTGACGTTGGCGGACCAGGGGTTCTCCGAGGCCGTAGCGTCCGATCCCACCCTTGCTGGAGGGGTGAATGTATACAAGGGCAAGGTGACACACGAGGGAGTGGCCGCGTCCCTGGATCTCGAGTATACTCCTCTGGGAGAATTGCTCCGAGGGTAACCGCCGAGCCGCGGACAGAGACGCGAATCCGTCCTTGGTGGAGTCCTTGAAGGATCGGGTCCGGGCCGGGTTTCTCGAACACCACTAACAATCGAAGCCGGACATTGGACAGCACGGATCACGCGCCGGAGGGGATGCTCACCACGGATTCGGGGAAAGGAGCGGAGACTGCATGAGAGTATGTGTAATTGGTCCGGGATATGTGGGGCTGGTCACGGCCGCATGTTTCGCGGAAATGGGAAACGATGTCCTTTGCGTGGGTAAGCCCGGACTGGACGATGACCGGATCGCTCGATTGAACCGCGGGGAATGCCCCATCTATGAAGTGGGCCTGGAAGGAATGATCCAGAGGAACCTTCACTCCGGGCGGCTCCAGTTCGGTCTCGATATCAAGGAAGGAATTCGTTCGTATTTGTTTCTAGTCGTCGCGGTGCCGACGCCGGCGGACGAGGACGGTTCAGCGGATTTGCAGCACGTGCTGGACGTGGCGCGCAATATTGGGGAACTCATCGAGGAGTACCGGGTAGTTATAGTCAAGTCAACGGTACCGGTGGGAACCTCGGACGCCGTCAGGGCCACCGTCGAAGGAGCGTTGTCCGCGCGCGGGTTGAAGATGGAATTCGACGTAGTCTCGAATCCGGAGTTCCTCAAGGAAGGCGATGCGGTGCAGGATTTCATGAAACCGGATCGCATTATCGTAGGGTGCAACGATCCACGGACCGCCGAGCTTGTGAAGGCGTTGTACGCCCCCTTTGCCCGGGTTCGCGAAAAACTGATGATTATGGACGTTCGCTCTGCTGAAATGACGAAGTACGCAGCCAATGCCATGCTGGCTACCAAGATTTCCTTCATGAATGAAATGGCCAAGGTCTGTGAGAAACTCGGGGCGGATGTAGCCCATGTTCGCAGAGGGATTGGCTCGGACCCGCGTATCGGCTATCAGTTCATATACCCGGGTGTGGGATTCGGAGGCTCCTGCTTTCCGAAGGATCTGCGTGCGATCATTTCCATGGCGCGGGAAGGTGGGGTCCAGCCGCGTGTTCTCGAAGCCGTGGAACACGTCAACTTGTCCCAGAAACTGTTCTTCTCGGATAAGATTATTGATTATTTTGCCGTCAGGGGCGGCATCGAAGCCCGGTGTCTGGCCGTGTGGGGGCTATCGTTCAAACCCAACACGAACGACATGCGCGAGGCGCCTTCGGCGGCGATTATCCGCCGATTGCTGGACAAAGGAGCCCGCATTCAGGCTTTTGACCCCGAGGCCATGGAAGAGGCTCGAAAAGTATTCGGGGATCGACTTCCGATCCGATACTCTGAAGACCACTACGACGCGCTCGATGGAGCCGACGCCCTGGTTCTGATCACGGAATGGAACCTGTTTCGAAATCCGGATTTCGAGAAGATAAAACGGCGGATGAAGACCCCGTTGATCTTCGACGGCAGAAATCAATACGATCCCGAATTAATGGCCCGTCTCGGGTTTATCTACATCAGCGTGGGTCGATCTCCCGTCAATCTGCCCGCCGAGTAACAGGCGACCGTCATGGGCGCCCGCGTGAACAGAGCATAAGGGAGCACGTTTATGAAAGGCCGCTTCGGAACGCCCGAGGGCCCATTCCCGGAACCTCGGTCCAGCCGAGGGCGGTTGCGGGAAGGCCCTCTGCAACCTTCACCCCGACGGAACAGGATCGCACCTGTTTTCTGAGCGATACTCGAACCTTCGGATGGGCTTTCGATCAGGGATTTCCCCAAACCAGGTTAGAAAAGATCCAACCGGTTCCTTGGCCGGTATAGCTGACTTTCAGCCACTCCCCCTTGCGCTCCAAGTAGTTCAATACAACGCCATGCTGCGCCTTGAACACAATCGGCGAATCGGCTTTAGGCTCCTTGCGAACGTTGGCGATTTCGGAAGTCACGACCACCACCGGCTGTTGGCGGAGCAACTCAGACATGACCCAGCCCCCGTCACCGTCCATGTCTTTCACCTGAATCCAGTCGCCTTCCTGCTTGACCTTCTCGTAGACGTACCCTTTTTCTACCTGCCAGGCGACAGGAAAAGCGGATCCGGGTCCATGGCGAATGTTTGCCTTGCCGACGCGCACGACGTATGTCTCGGCGAAAGCAGTGGAACATAGCGAAAACACCAATAACAGGATCGTTGTGTACCGAATGATGTTTACCTCCTTTTCTCCGACCTAAGGTTTTCGAACACGACTGCCGATAGGAGAGGCGGATGTCGTGAAAAACGCGCTCCGGTCTCGAATCTTCTCCCTTTTTAAAGGGCCTTGCCGTGGTTGTCAACCGTAGTGAAGAGGCGCACGGGCTTAAGTAGAGTCTTGGAATGACGATCGGTGAGGGGGTGTTGGACAAGTATTGGGCCAGGCATTCCGTTTTGTATAGATTTCAGGCACATTACGGCTGTAATGCCATTGGGATCTTCGCGGGCCGGCTCTTGAGGTCTCGGAACCCAATACGCCTCGGGCTGTTTTCGCTTGTCGCGGGAGTTGAGGAGGTGTAGTTTTACGGGGGCGAGGGAAACCGAGCCTTCGATCTCTTGGGGGAATACCTGCAGCGTGCATGAAATTGGTGCAATACAATGAATCGAACCGTTCTTACCGTTCTGATCGCCGTCGCCGCGGTGATCGTCTCCGGATGCGCCGGACAACTGAAATCTCCAACACCGGAATACAATGTGGATGACATCGTTGACACCAAGACCGGACGGGTGGTTGCCTTCGATGACCTTCTGGCGGCGCTGACGGAAGTGCAGGTGGCGTTCATCGGGGAAACTCACGATCAGGTCAGTCACCACGAAATCCAATTGAAGATCATACGCGCACTGCTCGAGGTTCAAGCGGACGTAGTCCTGGGTATGGAGATGTTTACCTACGAAGTTCAACCGGTTCTGGATGCATGGACCCTCGGCGAACTGGATGAAGAAACGTTTCTCCGCGAAGTGGATTGGGATGCGATATGGGGCTATCCGTACATCCTTTATCGGGATATTCTGGACGAAGCCCGAATTTGGTCCCTCAAGGTGTTGGGGCTGAATGCTCCCCACGATGTGATTCAACGCATCGCCCGAGGAGGTCTGAAAGGTCTTTCTCCGGAAGACCGGTCCAAGGTGGCTGAAGATATCGTTCTGGATTTGCCGGATTATCGGAAGTACATTCGAAAACAATATACCGAGCACGATCAGAAGGATCTCGAGAATTTCGAGTTCTTCTTCCAGGCTCAGCGGGCATGGGACGAAACCATGGCCGATACCCTGGCCAAACACTTGCTTGAAATCGAGCGAACGGCGAAGATCCTGGTGTTCGCCGGCGCAGGGCACATTTACAAAGGATACGGAATACCGGATTCGTTCAAGCGCCGTACGGGCCTGCCCTATGTAACCATCATTCCGGTCGAGCCCGGCTATGCCGGGGAAGCGGTCCGCGATCGCATCGCCGATTACATTTGGGTGGCGCGACCCTCCAAATTAGACCATCCCCGCTTGGGTGTCCGGCTAGATGAAGCGGCTCTGGCGCAAGGCCGCCTCAAAGTCGTGGAAGTGATGGAAAACAGCAAGGCCCGGGAGATTGGCATCGAAGTGGGAGATATACTCGAATCCCTGAACGGAGTGAAGCTCCGAACAGCGGGAGACGTGGCCAGGGCAATCCTGGACGCGGGTTTCGGAGAGGCGCATCACTTGCGTATTGATAGGCAAGGACTTCATTTGGAACTCGTGTTCACGATGGATGCGGATCGAGGGAATGAAGGAGATTGATTCTTGATATCGCGGACAAAACGTCGGACCGTGGGAGCCGGACCTGCGTCCAATGCGCCTGTGATGAGGAATAGGACCGTATGACCGACAGAGTAACCCTTGAATGCCCGAATTGCCAAAAGACCGGAATTCTCCGGGTGTCCCCCGAAGTGGGGGGAAGGCTGTCCGTTAAGTGTCCCCGCTGTGGAAACGTTTTCGAACAACATGTCGATCGTCGCTTTTCCTACAGAAAAATACCACTACCCTGGGTGTTCTACGGTCCGGCCGGTTCCGACGACCTGCCTTATATTGGATGGCTTTCCGACCTTTCCATGACCGGATGCCGGGTACGAACGGAAATAAACACACCCATAAGAGGAGCGTGGTTGGATCTCGAGTTTAGACTTGACATCGATAGTTCCGAGATACCCGCCCAAGAACGTGATGCCCTCCTGAAGGAACAAAACGTCGGCATCGAACGGATGGTGTGTCCGCTCATTCGCGTCAGAGCGAGCGTGGTTTGGACGAACCAGGTTGGGAGAAATCACCGTGAATTCGGGTGTGACTTCATCACCATCGGAGACCACGCGCGGATGATGCTCTCATTGTATCTGTACCCCTTTCATGAAGCGATCGAACCTGAATAAAGGCCATATTCTTTTCATTAGAATCAGGAGACCTGCTTTTTCCAGCATCCTCTATTCCTGCAATTCCTCGATGAATTCTACGATATTTTTAAAATAGTCCGCACCCGCACGAAGAAAGATGTCGTTATGGTCCGCTCCGGGCACCACGTAGAGCCGTTTGTTTTCCGCGGCGCATTTGCCGTGCAGGATCTGTCCCACCTTGAGAGGCAGCAGTTGATCGTACTCCGCGTGCATGACCAGGGTGGGTTTCCTAAATCGGGAGATCTTGTCCGCGTTCTGAAAGCCGTGAGCTTCGGTGATGCCCAACCGATCCGCCGGCACGCCCAGGGCCTTGACCAAGGGCACGGTATAGGCCATGCCGCTTTCGATTATCAGGCCGTCGAACCGGTCCGGCGCCGCGTCCGCCAGCTCCAACGCCGGTGCGCTGCCCAGACTCCGGCCCATGACAATGGCCGGCGCCCGCCGGGCGTCGCCGCCGATCCATTGCAACCAGGCTTCGAAGGCGGGAAGGGCGTCTTCCACCAAGGCCCTGGGCGTGGGACGGCCGCTGCTCCGGCCGTATCCCCTGTAGTCCACAACGGTGAAATCCAGTCCAAACCGGTTGAAGATGGGCCCCAGATCGTCGTAGTCACTGGCGATTTCGCCGTTTCCATGAAAAAACAGTATATATGCTTTGGGTGCGTCCAATACGTGCCGGCGGGCCCAAAGCTCGACGCCCGGCGCCACGGGGATCATGCGGTCCTCGGACTTGGGAGGGGGCTCCATGCCGGAGTCCGGCCTCGGATAAAACAAATACATGGTGATCTCGGGTCGATTCAATGTGTCCAGATGATCGTATGAGCGCTGCATGAACGGTCCTCCATGGGATCTATTCACAAGGTCAAATAGGGCCTCCGGCGGCCGCGGGATCGCAGATCCCCCGGACCCCCTTGTGTGGCGTCGGGACCGTGTCGCTGCGCGAAACGGTCCCGACGCGGAGGGGGAAAAGCGTGTACATCCTCGACGGACGCATTATACACCATTCGAGTTCTTATGGAACGCCAAGAACATGGAGTGCTTGGATGATGACCGGGACTTACCGGGTTTCTTGGTGAAGTAGCCATTGAAGATAAGGGAGCGACACGAGAAAGCGGTCTCAACGCACCCGAACCTGCATCATCGGTAATTATGGGACCGAGGCGAAAAATCTCGATCGCAATGCCGGTTGAGTACCGACCGGTTTCCCAAAAAAACAAGGGACTACTCCTTTCCGCTTCAACGGCGGCATTAAAAGTAATCCCCTAGTCGTGTCGGGGCCTTGATTGCATTGAAATATATTCTAGTATAAAAAGTAGCCGGAACCTGATAGGCAAGTCAAGTGAAAAGCCGTTTTTGAAGGTGTGGGTGTAACCGAACATACGGCTGTGTCGTCTGATAGATTGTTAAGACTTGTTTCTCCCCCACGCGGCGGGATCGTTTCGCGCGGCGAAGCGGTCCCGCCGCCGCGGATGGGGGTCGGGGGAACATCGTTCCCCCGGAGAACACTTCTTCAATAGTGATCGACCTTACAAGGAGATCATCTCAAATGAACAAGCCGGATGAAGCAGCGGGAGGATTCCAGACCGTACCGTTGCAGCCGCTGGGAAGCCTGGGGAGCACGGCGCCGTCCGCTCCTGGCGGCTCGTCGTGTTGACCCACCCGAAATCGGGCTCGGTCGAGTCCGCCTCGGGTAGATCAACCTTTTGTGATTGGAACCATCCGAACCGGCGCGGGAACGGCGCCCAAAGTGGTTTCCGAGTGGGCGTCGGCGGATTGGTGGGGTGCGTTCAAGGCGCGATGGGGCGTCGGACGGATGCACTACAAAGTGGATCCCGGGCTGTACGCATTGAACGAACCGGACGCCTCGTCGCCCGTCCTGGTCACGGCGAATTACAAATTGACTTTCGATCGGCTGCGTAAGGCGTTGCCGTCGTTAGACGCCTGGCTGCTGGTGTTGGACACCGACGGGATCAATGTGTGGTGCGCGGCGGGCAAGGGCGCGTTCTGCGAAGAAGAGATCGCGGTTCGCATCGAAGCCTCTTCCCTGGCGAGCGTGGTCAACCACAGAGACCTGATTCTGCCTCAGCTTGCGGGCCCCGGAACGGCGGCTTATACATTGAAAAAGAAGACCGGGTTCAAGGCGCATTACGGGCCTATCCGGGCCGAAGACATCAAGGCGTTTCTCGATGCGGGAATGAAAGCCACGCCCGAGATGCGGCGTAAGACGTTCGGCTTGCGGGAGCGCGCGGTGTTGATCCCGGTGGAACTGGTGGATGCCGTGAAATACGGAGCCATGGCTGCCGCGGTTATGTTCTTTTTGGGCGGTCTGGGCGGGCCGGGGTCGTACTGGGCCAATGCGCTCGAGTTCGGTCTGTTTGCGGTTTGGGCCATTCTGGGAGCGGTTGCGGCCGGCGCCGTTTTGACGCCGTTGCTGCTGCCCTGGCTGCCCGGCCGGGCCTTTTCCACCAAGGGAATGATCGTGGGTCTGGCGGCGGCGGTTCTATTGGTGGTCCTTCGCCGACACCTGGCGGCGGCGGTCCCGGTGCTCGAATTGGGGGGATGGTTGCTGATGGTTCCGGCCCTGGCGTCGTTTCTGGGGATGAATTTCACCGGAGCTTCCACGTACACGTCACTTTCCGGCGTACAAAAGGAAATGCGGTGGGCCTTGCCCCTGCAGATCGGTGCAGCAGCGGTAGGGCTGAGCCTGTGGATCGGTTCGAGATTTATGTAGGGAGCCAAGAATGTCCGAGTATCTCAGAAACGTAGTGACCCTCGAGTACTATCCCGAGAAATGTGTGGGCTGCGGCATGTGCGCCATCGTGTGTCCGCACGCGGTCATGGCGATGGACAATGGCAAGGCGCGTGTGGATGATCGGGATTCGTGCATGGAATGCGGGGCCTGCTCCAAGAATTGCCCGGTGGAGGCGATATGGGTGCGGGCCGGAGTAGGATGCGCCAATGCGGTCATCAACACGGCCCTGGGAAGGGACGCCTCGTCCTGCTGTTGTGTCATCGAGCCGGAGCCGCCCCGCCCGCATCATTCGAGGTAAAGATTCGCGGGGGAAAACTTTTTCCAACGTTATCCCCCGCACGCTCTTTCAAAACTCCTCAGCATGGCGCCACCCTTCGACCGGTTCGAGAGGCTCACGGCTTTCAGCAAGCCCAGGGCAGGCGCCAGCGGGAGGCGCCCCCCCCATCCACCAACTACCAATTGTCGCATAACAGCCCGTTGAATAGGTCGGGTTGCTACAGGCCGTTGAAAAACGATGACATGCAAGGCGCGCAAATACCGAGAAATGAGGCGTACATAGAGTACGTCGCAGTGACGAGGGATGAAGCGTCACGCCGTTGGCGTGACCGCAGATCGCTTTTTTTCAACGGCCTGATAGGGGAGCTTCCGGAGTCATGCGACACGCCCTGCGAGCGGTCTAGACGTCTCCGACCTTTAAGCTGTTCCGTATGGTTTGAACGTCCTTGATGACCTGGGGCTCGTCCTCAACCGTGTACCACAAGGAGAACACAAAGACGCGTCCCCGATCCAGCATTAGGAGCATGGAAGTACGCACCGTTCCTTTTGCTTCCTTATCCAGCACGCCCACGTTCACCCGGTTGCCCTGGATCGTGCTGGGTACGAAATCCGCGATCATTGTAAACCCGTTCTGGGTCAGATAACTACGGTAGTGGTCCACCAGTTTCTGGTCTGTAAGGCCTTCTTTGCCGAGAAACGTGTGGAGTTGCACCTGGAGGTTCGGAGCGTTGCACTTGAGGAGGTAGTTGCCTTCCTGGACCTCTTCGTTGGCGCTCCAGGTGTTTTCCGTGAGTTGGAATCCGAAGCCCATTTTTCGATTCACGCATACGATGTCTCCATCGGGACTCCGGATCAGTTCCGCATCGGTCTGGCCCTCCTTGGCAGGCTCGGGTTTCTCTTCTTGCTTCTCTTCGGGCAGTTCCGCCAAGGTGATGGGTTTCGGGCTCTGAAGAATTTCCTTCACCCGGTTGATGGGAACGGCGAAGTTTAGATTCTGCCCGCGCTCGAGGCCGGCGGAAGTGACTCCGATGACTTCGCCCCGCATGTTGAACAGGGCCCCCCCGCTGCTTCCGTGCGAAATGGGAACGCTGATTTGGATGAACTTCACGCCGTCTCCGAGATCCCTCCAGGCGCTGACGAGGCCGTCGGAAATGGTATGCTCGAGTCCCTCGGGGCTGCCGATGGCTACAGCCTGTTCGCCGAGAATGATTGTGGATGAATCGCCCATGGTTACCGCGGGCAATGGGGTCGGCGCTTTGATCTTCACCACAGCCAGATCGTACCGGGGTTCGTAGCTGATCACGTTCTCTACGGCATACTGTTCGCCATCGGGAAGTTTGGCCACAATGTACTTGCCGTTGACGACCACATGATGGTTGGTGACGATCCATCCGTCTTCCCGAATGATGAAACCGCTACCCTGTTTGAAGGGCTTCTTGTCCTTGTCTGCCACGGAAAAAAGGACGACCTCTTTTCCGTAGCGTTGTTCGATTTCGAAGGGCCTCAGCTCTTTCCGCTCCTGCGGGGTCTCGACGCTCCGGTCCAGCCCCGCCAACGGCTCAAGTACTCCGATCATAAACTGGGCCAGATCGTTCTGAGGCTCCATCTGCACGACCAGTTCGAACTGCGTCTTTGCTTCGCCGAACTGCCTGAGCTGGTAGTATGAACTAGCCAGCATTCCCCGGAGCCAGGTGTTCAGTGGATCCTCTTTAAGGGCGTCCACCAGCAGCGGGACCGCTTTGTCGTACTGTTTTTGGGTAATGTGATCCTGGGCCTCGAGGCCCAGCGTAAACGCATCCGTTGCCCAAACCGGGGCCGTTTGGAAAAGCCATACGGTCCATGCCGCCGCAATCCATGATAAGAAAAGCTTGGAACGCATCTGATGCCCTCTCACTTCTCCGGGTTCGGTTGTCAGGCTGATTGCAGATCGCCTATTCCGATTACATATAGCGTGCGTAAGACTGATTTTCAATGAAAAGAACAGCGATATGGAGGTTCGCCCGCGCTCGATTGCAGACGCCTGGTCGAGGTGAAGACTTCTTTCGACACACTATGGACCGGGGCTTACCCATACCGCTGCCGATTCACGCCATTGCCGTGGGTTCGATCCAGGCGACTGAAAACGCCAATAAGAACTGAGCCACGTAGTAGGTAGGCAATCCCACGACTCGATTGAAGTATTCCTTTTTTACGAAACGGTCTCGGGCCACAAAGACATCGGACAGATAGAAACACACGGCTGCAATGAATATGGAGATTCTTCCCATAAGAAGGATGCCGCTGTCTCCCAGAATGGACCAGGCGCCGCACAGCATGATGGAGATGACGATCACGTATGCGAGGACAGGGCGATTCATGGAGTTCAGGTGAGGACGCAGATACAGGTAGATGCCGGCGCTGACAGGAAAGGTGATGATGGCCCCTAGGTAGGTGAAGGCGTTGATGTGAGCAACATACAAGAACGCCAGAATATAGCATACGTGCCCGATCAGGAACGAAACGAGGCCCGGGAGAAACATCCGTTTTTGCGGCAGGGCCAGAAATACATCGCCAATGAGGCAGAACGCCAGTCCGAAAAGGAGAACATGGTAATAGTCCGGCACGGGGTGGGGTTGCAGGATTGCCGTCACGATGAAGAGCAATGACAGGGAGGTCTTGGCGGCTACAAGTCCCACGCGATGTTCCGTGTTTTCGAAATGAAGGACGCCTGCGAGCAATACGAGCGCTGCCGGCAGGATGAACAGGCTCCACATGGTTTGAGGCCCCCGCGCGACGATGGTATGATAGGATTCGTCGATATGGTTCGTTTGACAATTACCGAAGGGACGTCCATAGGAAAATCGTCCAAACATCGGGCTGTGCGGCAACGCGATCTTCCGGAGCGCGTTTTAGCCGGTCGCATGCCTTTGCGCCGGAAAGAACGCTATGACGTCTTTTTTCGGATTCGAATACAAGCGGAGCGTTAAGGTTGGATTGTAAATTCACCCGCCGCGTGAGTCAATGCTCTGTGAATGAATTGAATTGACGGTGCGAGCCCGTCGCTTCCGGGTAGCCGGGGACGATGGGGCATTTGCGCTCTACGAGGGATTTTGAATGGATACGGAGAATGGCAAGGGGGAAGCGGGAGAACGATCGGATCGCCGGGGCGAGTTCCATTTCATCGATTGGGGTGGTTCCGGACCGTTGGCGCATTTCGGTCATGCCACCGGGTTTTGTGCTTCCACGTATACGCCGCTGGCGGAAAGGCTTCGGGACCGTTTGCACATGGTCGGCATGGATGATCGGGGACACGGAAGAACGACCGCGCCCGCGGACCCGAGAAAGCTGAAAGACTGGCGGATTTTTTACAGAGACCTGGAGCGGTTTATCGAGAGATTTGGCGAGCCGGTCATCGCCATGGGTCATTCCAGGGGCGCCATACTCTCGCTGCTTTTGGCGGTCAAACGCCCCGAGCTGATCCGGGCCCTGATCCTTATCGACCCCACCTTACTGCCGTTCGCCTGGATGGGGCCGTGGTACGTGGCCAGAAAGTTGCACCTGACCAGGTTCGTTCCCATAGCGGCACGGGCGGCTCAGAGGAAAGCCGATTGGCCCGACGGTGATACCATCCTGACCGTGTACAGGAGCAAGTACCCCTTCCGCACATGGGAAAACGGGTTCCTCGAAGGATATATTAGCGGAGGAACAGCGCGGAACGGGAAGGGCGGCATACATCTGACCTGTGCGCCGGCGTGGGAATCCCGATGTTTCTCGACCTATCCCCATGACCTCTGGGGATTTGCAAAGCGCATTAAGCAGCCCACCCTGGTCATCTATGGGGCCGAATCGGACGTTTTTGGGGCTCCGGCGGTCAAACGTTTCGAGAAGAAGGTCCCTGAAGCGATTTTGCGGCGAGTCGAAGGAGTGGGCCATTTTGTGCCCATGGAACGACCGGACGAAACGGCCGAAGCCATCCTATCGTTTCTCGATGAATCCGGATTGATCTAGGGTTTGATCGAGGGGAACCCCGCCGGAGGCGGGGTTCCCTGTGCTGCTCCGCTCTGTACGGATAGCGAGTTAGAACCGCCACGTGAGGCCGAAGTCAAAACTACTTTCGCTGAGTGAGGACTCGAGTTCCACCGGCTGACCGGTGATGTCCGTGCCTTTTTCGGAGATCGTGTTTTTAAAGGCGTGCATGAACCCGAGATGAACGCCGAAACGCTCGGTGATGTCGAATCCGACGCCGAAGGTGACGTGATGTTCGACCACAGCGTGAAATCCGATCTGCCACTGCCGTGTTCTTTGATGATAGAATTCTCGCACCCTTGCACGAAGGCGGATTTTGCTGCACATTGAATCGGATGATAGTCTTCACAGTACCGACCCTTAAACGCCTTTTCAAAATACTTTGTACTCTCCCGTAAAAAAACGTATTGACAAACACCATATCAGCATATAAATACTTATTTATTCGCTGATATGGTCCCCATCGGACTTTGAACCCAATGGAAAGGATGGCATGTCGGAAAACGAGGTTTTCGATTTAATCATTGTAGGCGGTGGGCCCGCAGGTTTAACGGCGGGGATCTACGCCATGCGCGCAGCCCTTAGAACCGTGTTGATCGAAAGGGGCGTCCCTGGCGGGCAGGTGGCCATTACTAAGGAGGTGGAGAATTACCCCGGTTTCATCGAGATCGGTGGCCTCGATCTTTGCGACAAGTTCCTGCAGCACGCCAAATGGTATGACCTCGAGATTGTAGAGAAGGAAGCCATCGCAACGGAGGCGGGGATCGAATACCATTCGGTGCGTCTTTCCGATGGCGCCCTATTGAAGGCCCATGCGGTCATCCTGGCCGCCGGAGGTACCGCTCGGAGGCTGAACGTCCCCGGTGAGAACGAGAACTTCGGCAAGGGTGTTTCCTACTGCGCGACATGCGATGGCTTCTTTTTCCGCGAGAAAACAGTGGCTGTCGTCGGAGGCGGAGATACAGCGTTAGAAGATGCCCTTTACCTTTCAAAGATCACCCGCAAAGCTTATCTCATCCATCGTCGTGATGCTTTTCGAGGCAGCCGTATCCTCCAGCAGCGTGTTTTCTCAGAACCTCGGATTGAATTCATATTCAATTCGGTCGTCACCGATCTGTCCGCGAAAGTGTAAAAATCGAAATAGGAGCCGGAGACCGTACATGAAAAAATGGACATCATTTCTCCTGGCGCTTGCGGCCGTGCTGATAACGGTAGCTTTGGTTTGGTACGTGCGGCGTCCCCTCGCGCCGAAGCAGGCTACCTGGGATGACGTTCTGGCAGAGGCCGAAGCGGGCGGCTACCGCATCATCTCCACCGAAGATCTCGCCGACCGGTATAGGAAAGAGACTACCGGCCTGATGCTGGTGGATACGCGCCAGGAATGGGAATACCGCACCGGGCATATCGAGGGCGCTGTCAATTTTCCCATGGAACCCACTTGGTGGGCACGCTGGCGTAAGGCGAACGAACTCAAGGACTTTTTAGGGCCTGACCAGGATCGCGCTCTCGTGTTTTACTGAGCGGGTTTGACCTGAGTCCGCAGCGACTCGGCGGCCCGTGTGGCCGTATCGCTTGGTTATAAGGATGTCTACCGCGACCCCTACGGTTTTCCGAAATGGCAGGAACAGGGACTACCCATAAAAAGCAGCCCAGCGGGACTGACGGCGCCCGCCGATCCGTCGGCCAGGCCGACGGCCGGCCGATCGCTTCAGGGCTGGGCCATGCTCTGGACCCTGCTCGGCATTTTCGCCGGCGGCCTGGCTCTAAACCTGACGCCTTGCGTCTACCCCATGATTCCAATCACGGTCTCGTTTTTCGGAGGGCGGACATCTCAGGATAAGCCCGGGCAGATCAAGCTGGTTTTGCATGGGCTCTGCTATGTCATGGGGCTGGCCACGACTAACTCGACCCTGGGCGTGGTGGCCGCGCTCAGCGGTGGTTTGATGGGCGCCATGCTGCAAAATCCGGTCGTACTTGCCCTTGTCGCCGGTGTTCTGATTCTGTTCGCCACCAGCCTCTTCGGACTCTGGGAGCTACGCCTGCCCGGCGCCTTGAACCGGATGGCCGGCAAATCCCACAGTGGTTACTTCGGTAGTCTGTTTATGGGGCTTACTCTGGGCGTCGTGGCCGCCCCCTGCATCGGCCCCTTCGTGCTGGGGCTGCTCGCTTGGGTGGCCGGCATGGGCAACCCCTGGCTTGGCTTTCTGATTTTTTTTATTCTCAGCCTGGGCTTGGGCCTACCTCTTTTTGTGCTGGCGCTCTTTTCCGGTCAGTTGCAGCGCCTGCCGCGGGCCGGGGGATGGATGCTGTGGGTGCGCAAACTGATGGGCTGGGTTCTGGTAGGCATGGCGGCCTACTTCATCCGGCCGGTCCTGCCCGAAGTTTTGAAGACCGGCCTGCCGGTCGCTGTGGCCCTGGCTGCCGGCCTACACTTGGGGTGGCTCGATAAAAACCAGGCGAGCTTTAGAGCTTTCCCGTGGCTGAAAACCATTGCGGGCACGGCCTGTCTCGTCCTCGCGACCTTCTGGATAGCCGCCTGGGCCATGCGGGGGCCGGGGATCGCTTGGCAGACCTATTCGGAGCAGATTCTTGAGGAGTCAAGAGTTCAAGAGAAGCCGGTGATCATCGATTTCTATGCCGACTGGTG
Source organism: Deltaproteobacteria bacterium (assembly GCA_016208165.1). Lineage (NCBI taxonomy): Bacteria > Pseudomonadati > Myxococcota > Myxococcia > Deltaproteobacteria bacterium. The sequence goes on along the minus strand of JACQYL010000098.1, from coordinate 67,732 downwards.
CACGCCATGCCGGGAACTCGAAGAGGTGACTTTTCACCACCTCGATGTGGTCCGGCAGGCGGAAAACGATTTTACCATGATCAAAGTGGATGTGACCAAGGGCGGCGATCCATATCACGAACGATTGTTGAAGCAATACGGCGTCAAAGGAGTGCCCACTATTGTGTTTTTGGATGTCCGGGGAAATGAACGCATCGATCTGCGCCTGGTGGATTTTCTGCCGCCCGCTCCATTCCTGGGTCGTATGCTAGGTGCGAAGGAACCCGCGTCCCAGCAATAGGCAAATAAGGGAAACGAACGACCAACACCATCTCGTCACTATTAGAGGAGAAGATTATGCTGAAAGTCCGGTTTTTTCTCAACGAGCCCAACGGCAAACCTTGAAAGCATTTCAAACAATTGATGCCCAGGTTGGGCGAAGAATATCCGATTGAGATCGACGTTACCTCAAAACCAAAGGCCGAGTACCAGACCGATGAGTATTTCGAGCTGGACCTGCCCGTGGCCCCGGCGGTCATGGTGGGCGACGAGATTGTTGTTGAAGGGACTGATGTCTCCGACCACGAGATGGACGTTTGCATCTGCCGCCACCTCGGGCTGCCCGAGCCCGAGCCGTCGAAGAGGGGAATGCTGAACCGTCTCCTCGGAAAATGAACGTTTGACTTGCGGCCATCCGGGAAACTATTTGAGGGGCATCATCATGCAAGATACTAAAGATCAAAAGAGAGCCGTGGTAAAGGTGGTCATCCTGACCCTTTTCCTAGCAGCGGCGATTTACCTGGTCCGTTTTTCGCCTGCCAAGCAATACCTCACGGCTCAACAGCTTGGGCTGTTTCTGGAGTCAGTCGGCCTGTGGGCGCCGTTGATGTTCGTGTTCATTTACGCGGCCGGCGTGTGCCTTTTTCTTCCCGGCACTCTTCTGACGGCCATGGGGGCCGCCGTCTTCGGCCCATATTGGGGATTCCTTATCGTCTGGATAGGGGCCATGATCGGCACCGGCCTCGCCTTTCTGATCGGGCGCTACTTGGGACGGGACTTCGCCGCGTCCCTCATCGGCGATAGGCTGAAACGGTTTGATAACGCCATTGAACGCAACGGTTTTGCCACGGTTCTTTACCTGCGGCTGATCTATTTCCCTTTCACTCCCATGAATTTCGGCATGGGACTGACCAAAGTGCGTTTTTGGGATTACATTTCGGGGACGGCGCTAGGCATTATGGTTGGCACGTTTATTTTTACTTTCTTTGTGGGGACGATTAGGGACGTTTGGGCAGGCGGCCGCTGGGAGGAGCTATTGAGCTGGAAGATCTTTCTCTCGCTTGCCCTTTTCATTTTTTCCTTTTTCATTCCCAAGTTCCTGAAAATGGCAAGGGCGTCAAAAGAAGTCGAAAGCGTTTAACTGGTAGCAGCTTCGAACGAAAGGCTATGGAGAGATTCTCCGGATGGAACTGCAATGCTCACTCGCGTGGGGGTGTTCCTCGGCGTTCTCTCCATTCTGGCCACGGCCGAGGTCCTCGCCCCACGAAGGAGACAACAGGCCTGCCGTTACCGGATTCCCCCGGAGGCGAAGTCCGGGACGAATACTCCGCCGTAGGTTCGAAAGCTTCCGGGCCTGAAATGACGGGCCGGCCCAGGCGACGAGCTATGCCCCTCAAGGTTCCTCTGAACATGCGCTGGTGGATGTGGTAGAGGCTGAACCAATAAGCCAGACCGGCCAAGCCCTTGGGGCGAAAGCGTCCGATCTGCTGCAGCTCGATCCCGCCGTCCGGGTGAGGGGTGATGCGGAATTCCAGCACGGATTCACCCGGCGTGTTCATTTCACCGTAAAGCAGCAGTCGATGCGGAGGATCCGTTTCCAACACGCGCCAGAAGTCCATTACGTCGCCGGTAAACAGGGCCTTCGAATGACGGCGGACGCGTCCTCTTCCCTGGCCTCCCAGGAGTATGTCCATCCACCTTCCGAGGGTGTACAAATGGTTCGCATAGTGCCAGCCCGTATCCCCACCCAGTCCGCTGATCTCGGACCAGACTTCCTCGGGTGCGGCTTCGATCCGCATCCGGTAGGCGCATCGCAGCGCGGCGCCCCCGGCGTAGGGCGCGTCCCCGCATTGCACCCATTCGTGAGGATTCAGATGTCCGGCGTCCATCCAGCACGTTTCCACCTGGTCCTGCCGAATGCGATCCAGCGCCAGTCGTACGGCCTGCCGGGGGGTGAGGAGTTCTTGGGGTATAATAGAACGTATGCGGTTTTCACCGCATACCATTCGATTACGCAGGCTTTCGGCCAGAGGTCTTGCCAGTGAGGCGTGTACAGGCGTGACGAGATGGATCCAATACGAGCTCAGACTGATGCTGAATAGCGGAACGGGGATGATGACACGCTTTCGCAATCCCGCCTCTTCCGTGTAGATCCCGATCAGTTGCCTGTACGTCAGGATTTCGGGACCACCGATGTCGTACGTTTGGCCCGCAGTCTCAGGATGTTCGAGGCAGCCTTCAAGATAACGGAGCACGTTTCGAACGGCTATAGGCTGGAAGGGCGTGCCCAGCCATTTCGGAGTGATCATGACCGGCAGCCGGTCCACAAGGTAGCGCATGATTTCAAAGGACGCTCCACCGGAGCCGAGAACGACCGCGGCCCGAAGGAACGTGGTAGGGACCAGGCCGGATTGGAGAATGTGGGCTACCTCCAGACGCGATCTGAGGTGCGGACTCAACCCGGCCCGTTCATCGCCCAGTCCCCCCAGATAGATGATGCGTTCGACCCCGCCCGCTTCTGCGGCCGCCACCATGTTTTTTGCCGCGATCCGATCCGATGCCGAGAAATCCTTGGTTCCTCGAACCATGGAATGGACCAGATAATATACGGCTCCACAGCCGCCGGCCGCATCGCGAAGAGAATCTCTATCCAGGACGTCTCCCACCACAATGGTTGCATTGGGGTGAGAAGCCCAGGGCCGGCATTTCAACTTCGACGCGGATCGACCCAACGCTCGAACCCGATATCCCGCCTCGAGAAGCCTGGGAACAAGCCGTCCTCCGATGTACCCCGTCGAGCCGGTAACCAGAATATCTTTCGATTTCATGTGCAACAGACTCCAAGCAGGCAGGCGCTGATTCCCAAACGAATTCTATCCACGGCGTGCGCCCTTACAAACCAAAGGGTTGGAATACGCGCATACCGGATTTTGGATCGACACGCTCGGATGTGCAGCGGTTGTGAGGAGCCGGACTTCAGAGATGCATGTCCCCCAGCGGGGCTCCACGCTTCATTCAGGCGATGAAGAGGAAACGGTCTACTTTCTCGTCCTCAATACCCGCTTCTCGCCGACTCTCATCGTGACCTGCTGGCTGTCGAAATATTCGAACAGAGGAATGGTGTACTTTCGGGACACACCGGTCATGTCCTTGAACTCCGGGGTAGACATCTCTCCGTGCGTTTGCAGATATTCCACCAGCTTGTCCTGCAATTCCGCCAGCGGCTTCTGATGGAAATACAGGCCCTCTTTCACCTTGATCAGCACTTTTGCCGCAAGCAGGTGGCTAAGAACCTCCTTCATCACGTCGGCTGGGATTTTGTCCTGCAGGTCTTTGAAGTACGGCGGCGTCAAACCTGCCTTCAGGTAAGTGTCCTCGAGCTTCCGTCGAAATTCCTGTTCCTCTTCCTTCAGCAGCACCTTATGGCTGGAAAGATGAACTTCCTCCTGCTCCCCCCTGATGGCTCCTTCCTTGGTCAGCGCCGCCAGCAAGAAATTGAAAAGCTTGACGTCGGCGTAAGGTAATTGGGAACGGAGTTCCTCTTTGTTCATGCCGACCCGCAGGGGATAACGCTGGTGATATTGTTCCAGCAATTCAACGACCTTCGTCCTCATTTCGTTGAAGACTTTCGCGTGGACATAGCTGGGAGGCTCTTTCGTGAATTGCAGCACCGTCCGGTCGGACTGAAGCTGCTGGAGAGATGCGTCCAGGACATTCCTTGTAAACGGCGTCATTCGAGCCAGATCGCTCCGTGAAAGCCCTGCGATGCCGCCCTGTTCGATCAGCGCCGAGACGAACTCGGCCGGCGCCCCCTGTTTGAAGATTTCAAGCCGTGCCAGAACATCCTGACGGCCCCGTTTGTGTTTCGGTGGTGAAACAGCGAGGATCTCCCCCCCACCGATGGTATGCACGGGGGAATAGGATCGAACCACATACCTGTCGTGAGGCAGGATGGCCGTGGGACTTTCCAGGTGCAGTTGGGCGTAGATGGTATCTCCGGGTCGCGCTTCGTCGCGATCCAACAACGTCACTTCCGCCAGGATTTCGGCAGTGCCCGTGTGAAACCGCATTCGGGTTCGGTTTTTCAGCGGGCGGGGCATGCTTTTTAGCAGGCTGAGATAGACATCCACGCGTTTCGTCACCACCAGTGAATCCGCTGAAGCCAAAACATCGCCCCGGAAAATGGCTTCCTTCTCAACACCCTGCAGGTTAATTGCGGTGCGCAGCCCCGCACTGGCTTGCTCCACTTCCTGGCTATGCACCTGAAGGCCTCTGATCTTCGTTTCGACGCCTTCGGGATAGATGGTAATCGGGTCGCCCAGACTGATGGTGCCGCTGACGGAGGTGCCGGTCACCACAGTGCCGAATCCCTTCATGGTGAACACGCGGTCGATGGGAAGTCGATACACGCCGACGCGGGTTTTTTCCTTCGTGGCTGCGGAGAGCCTGTCCAATTCATCGACGAGTCGGTCGTACCCTTCTCGTGTTATGGACGAGACCGGCATGATGGGGGCGTCTTCCAGAAACGTTCCCTGAAGAAAGTCCCTCACGTCTTCCGTCACCAGTTCCAGCCAGTCCTTGTCCACCATGTCGATCTTGGTGAGTACGACCAGACCCATTTTTACTTGAAGCAGTTGGCATATTTCCAGATGTTCTCTGGTTTGAGGCATAACCCCTTCATCGGCGGCTATGACCAGAGCGACAATGTCTATGGTCGAGGCTCCCGCGACCATGTTTTTTACGAATCGCTCGTGCCCGGGAACATCTATGATGCCGAGGCTCTGGCCGGAGGGAAGAGTAAGGCTGGCAAAACCGAGTTCGATGGTAATGCCTCGAAGTTTCTCCTCCTTGAGCCGGTCGGTGTCCGTGCCGGTAAGCTCTTTGATCAGAGCGGTCTTACCGTGGTCGATGTGCCCGGCGGTGCCGAGAATAATGTGTTTCATAGTTTTTGGGATCTCCTGACTCAGTCATCCGAGTGAGCAATGTTGCCGAGAGCGGCCTTATCCGAGCAAATCAAGACTACGATGGATCGGCGTTTTTTTCAAGATCGTATGCCTCCAAGCCTAATTTTGCCGTCCGGCGCTAGCCGCCTCTCCCAGCGCCCTACCGGGGGACATCGATGAGGCGGTGGCAGGATAGTCGAACCGCGGGTCGGAGCCAAACAGTGTTTGGACGGTCGCCGGCCTCCGTCCTTTGGAAACCGATAGAAGCGTACAATGACTGAAAGTACGGACTTCCCAGCATCGGTGAACGGTATTTTCAACCGTGAGAGGATGCATCGGAGGGCTGCGTCAGGGTCATGAGAAGGCTTTAATATTTCCGGGGAAGATGCTATGTTGAACAAAATTGCGGCGCCCATGACCGATCCGGGAACAGTCGTGTGATACCCACGCGGTCTGATCTTTCCTGACCGATCTGCCGGCGGTCGGTTTCTTTGGAGCATTCAATGCGAAATGATATTGAGGGATTCGTGCAGTGCCTATGAAACCAACGGCCGTCCCATGGATTCCCCGCGCACTCCTTCGCGGACGTTTTGCGTGTTTCCTGTTTTTTTTGCTGTTTGGAATGGTGATTTATGTCTTTCTATTCTTATCCGTCCACAACAGGGATGTCGGCAAATTAGAATTTCGCCAGAAATACAATGATACGATAAAAGTATGGATTGAACATGGCTACTTTAAGCACGGGGGTTTGGCCTTCTGCCGGCCCGTGGACGAGAATCAACGGCAGAAGATATGGCGTTCCTCTTCCATGGGATTCCTACAAGCTGCACACCTGCTCGAGAGGATATCCTATGCATGGAATGGTGGATTCAGTCAGCGTTTAATGTGTTTTCACAATCAGGCTATAGTCTGGATCAGTTCGGCGCTGCTCGGTTTCTTGGCTTTCACGATGGTCCTTCAATATGATGGTCGCCTTGTTAGCGCCTTGCTTTTAGGCGTTTCCTGCCAATCGGTATACCAGACGTTTCCTTACAATTTAAGGTATTATTGGGAAATATACCCATCAGCAGTGATATGCATATTTGCTATCGGTTATCTAATTTTGGTGGAGAGGTCCCTGCGTCAAGAGACCCCGTCCGGTTTTCACCACGTACTCCGTGTCGTGATCGTCTTTGGAATGTTTTATACGGAACCTTTTACGGCTTTCTTTTTTCTGGTAACCTATTATTTGATCGCTATCGTTATGCACCCGTCGGTAATAAAGGGTCAGAGGCATATACTTACGATCATTATACCCGGATTGGCGGGTATACTTCTGTATTTGGGACAACTGTACTATGTAAAGCTGACCTATCCGGAAGTTGAGTTGGTAGGTAGTGGTTGGCTTTTCCGAACCGGGCTTGACGGCTCCACGAAATATGTCGGCGACCACTTTGGACTGCTGTTTGACAAGAGGAGGTTTCTCGTTTCAGGAATCGGCAACTGGAAGTATTTTTTTATGAGTGGTCTGATGTCGATGGGATACCTTGTGCACCTGGTGATTCCTTTCATTCTTTCCTTGTTGGCCTTTCTCCCTTCCTATCTGGAGCGGATTACGAAGCAGACGGGGATCTTTGTAGTTGTTGCCACACTCGTCGCTTTCTGCTACTCGATCGTGCAATTGCGAGCGTACGCCATCGCTTATCCTCTGGAATCGGTGGTAACCTCTTTGAGCAGCAACAGATCGGAAGATCTACGTTTAGATAATAGTGAATTTAATTTGGATCATTTCCTTCCGGTTATATTAAGGCACAAAAATGCCAAGTTAGAGGCAAAGAAGGACTAACGAACCGAACGAAGAAGTCTACTTCAGTTTGTTGTTACCTGTATGTTCTATCCATGTTCTGGACAGATTTTGATACGTTGCAGACCATATTCGGGCGGCATTTGATATGAATGCAAAATACTTAGAGCCTCGCCATTTACGGGAATTGATTGTTGAACAATGCAAGCTATCTAATGTTGGGCACATAGGGTCTGCATTGTCGGTTGTAGAAATTATGAGTGTCCTCTATAGCCACATATTGCGGATCAAATCGTTTGCAGACAACGATCGAGATCGGTTCATTCTTTCTAAAGGTCATGCGGCCATAACATTGTATGCTATTCTCTATATGATAGGGTCTATTTCGATAGATGAGTTGAGAAGATACTGCAGCGACGAAAGCATGCTTGGCGTTCACCCGGACCATGTACTGGAATCGATCGACTTTTCAACCGGATCCCTGGGGCACGGCTTGAGCTATGGTGTAGGATCCGCCTTGGCCGCCAGGCTGCAAGGGTCGTCGCGCCGCGCTTTTGTTCTTATCAGTGACGCCGAATGCAACGAAGGATCGGTATGGGAAGCAGCGCTGTTTGCTGCGCACCATAAGCTTTCGAATTTGATAACCATCGTTGACTATAACGGTCAGCAGGCTTTCGGTTATACGGACGAGGTGCTGTCCTTAATGCCGATATGCGACAAATGGAGAGCATTTGGGTGGCGCGTCGAGGAAGTCGACGGTCACAGCACCGAGGAATTGATTCATTGTTTTGAGCGCATCGAGGAGATTCAAGACAGACCCAAGATCATTATAGCGCATACGATCTCCGGCAAGGGGGTTTCGTACATGGAAGGGCTGATAAAGTGGCACTATTGGCCCATGTCCGACAATGAATTCGATATCGCCAAGAAAGAACTGGCGTTCTTTGAATGAGACGGCCTTTCGTACAACTCCTGGTGTCTCTGGCGGAAAAGGACCGTAGACTTGTTCTTCTCTCCGCGGATGTCGGCTATACCGTGCTCGAGACGTTTGCGGAGCGCCATCCCGACCGTTTTTTTAACGTGGGCGTTGCCGAGCAGAACATGGTGGGTATTGCGACCGGAATGGCGGAAGCCGGGTTCATCCCGTTCGTTTACTCCATGGCAACCTTCCTGACGATGCGCGCTTTTGAATTCATCCGAAATGGCCCTGTTCTTCACGGCCTTCCGGTTCGGATGATAGGCGTTGGAGGAGGCTTCGAATACGGGAGCGCCGGGGTGACTCACTACGGGCTCGAGGATGTGGGAATCTTGCGGACTCTGCCGGGCATCAGGATAGTGACGCCCGGTGACCACGCCCAGGCCGTGTCCTCCCTGGAAACGACCTGGAATCTTGAGGGTCCGACGTATTACAGGCTGAGCAAGGATGACACCACGGTCGTCCCCGGATTGGACGGACGCTTTATGTTGGGGGATGCCCAGGTCGTCAGACCAGGCTGTGATGTCATCTTCATCGGCATGGGCCCGTCCGTGCTCGAGGGACTGAAGGCTGCCGAGATGTTGACGCAGGAACATGTCCAGGCGGCCGTTATGCTCCTTTCATGCATATCCCCGCCTCCGAAAGAGCGGATCATCGAGACGCTTTCTCAATTCAATCTTGGAGTCGTTATCGAGGCGCATAGCGTGGTGGGCGGGGCGGGTTCGCTGGTGTCCGAAATCGTTGCCGAGGAATCGATTCCGTGTAGGATTGTCCGGTGCGGGGCCGGAAAAATACCGCCCGGATTAACGGGCGGCAAACGTTTTATGGAGAAGCTGAACGGGATATCCGCTGATGTTCTCAAGGACGTCGTATTGAGCGAGTTGGGTCGCAAGAAAGGCAAGAAGGTTTCTTCAGAAACCAAAACCTGAGCGCTTGGTCATGTTGAATTCGAAACTGCTGATGGACACCTGGGATGATAATGATGTCAGGGATGCGGAACAGCTGGCGGGGCCCATTCTCATAATCGGCGCTTCCGGCTTTGTAGGCGCCAATCTTTTTCATAGCCTGCGCCGAATTAGAGAGGATGTTTTCGCGTCCTCGAGGAATCCGGGAACGAGCCGGCGGCTTCGCTATGCCCGTGACGAAGATCTGGTATGCGTGGATGTGACCGATAGCGGCTCGGTGGATCAGGCGTTACGAAGAATTCGTCCGGAGACGCTGTTCCATCTGTCCGCGTACGGCGCCTATTCCTGGCAGGCCGATGCGCGTTCCATCCACGAGACCAACTACATAGGTTTGTTCAATGTCCTTCAGACCCTCCGTGATATCGGCTGCACGGCCATGGTTCATGCGGGGTCTTCTTCGGAATACGGTCTCAACTGTATGCGTCCGGATGAGTCGAGCGAATTGATTCCCAATAGCGACTACGCGGTGTCCAAGGTTTCCTGCTCGTTCCTTATCAAATACTACGGACAGGTTCTCGAACTGCCGTGCGTACATCTTCGGCTCTACTCCGTGTACGGACCGTGGGAAGAAAGGAACCGGCTGGTGCCGACGCTGGTTTCCTCTGCTTTGAAGGGACAGTGGCCTCCCCTCGCCGAACGAAACATTTCGCGCGACTTTGTGTATGTGGATGACTGCACGAGGGCATTCACCAAGGCGGCGGTCACCATATGCAAAACGGACCCGGGCCTATCCGTCAACATAGCGTCCGGAATCAAAACCACCTTGGAGGAAGTGGCTGAAACGGCAAAAGAAGTCTTTGCACTTCCTTCGGAGCCGCAATTCGATTCCATGCCTGTCCGAAAATGGGACCTCCCGGACTGGTACGGTAATCCAAGGCTGGCTCTCGAGAAGATGGGGTGGCAAAGCAAGATCGGCTTTCGCGAAGGCCTGCACCTATGCGCCAGGTGGGAGCAGGGGGCTTCGGACCGGCTCCGTTTCGATGAGGGCCCAAACAAGAGGAAGAAGATTTCGGCCGTCATCGCCTGTTATAAAGACGAGCAGGCCATCCCGGTCATGCATCAACGGCTGACGGATGTGTTCGAGTCATCGGATTACGACTACGAAATTATATTCGTGAATGACGGCAGCCCCTTCGGCGACGAAACGGCAATCAAGGATATCACTGCCAAAGACAGACATACCATCGGAATATCGCACTCCCGGAATTTCGGCTCTCAATCCGCCTTTTTAAGCGGCATGGAAGTCGCCTCCGGAGACGCCGTGGTGCTTCTCGACGGAGACCTGCAGGATCCGCCGGAGGTCATCCCGGATTTCATTAAGAAATGGGAAGCGGGATACAACATCATCTACGGACAAAGAACCAACCGTGTGGCTCCTTTGCATATGCGCGTTTTCTACAAGCTCTTTTATCGCGCCTTCAAGCTTCTGTCCGATATCCCCGTTCCTGTGGACGCCGGCGACTTTTCTTTGATGGACAGAAAAGCGGTCGATCAGATGCTGAAATTTCCCGAGAAGGATGCCTTTATCCGCGGATTGCGCGCATGGGTGGGATTCCGTCAAGTCGGGATTCCATATGTACGTCCGGAACGCCTCTTCGGGAGAAGTACAAACAGGTTTCTGAAAAACATCTGGTGGGCCAAAAAGGGAATCTTTTCTTTCAGTATGAAGCCTCTTCATCTCATTCAGGGTCTGGGTCTGGCGATGTTTTTCGTATCGGTCGGACTCTCGCTGTTCTATCTGACAGCGTATTTCATTGATCCGCCGAGCGTAAAGGGCGTAACCACGGTGGTTTTGCTGGTGTTAGGCCTGGGGAGCGTTCAGCTTATCTCGCTTAGCGTACTGGGTGATTACATAGGGAAAATCACGGAAGAGGTAAAGAATAGGCCACGGTACATCCGGAGGAAGGTAGTCTTCGGCGGAAATGAGTATGACTCCGTTGAAGCGCTTCGCAGAAAATCGGATAGGGGCGAAGAGGCCGCCGGCTCCGGAAGCGTCCGGGCGCATTCGTGAACATTAGGTACGGAGCGTGCTTGTCAATGTTCCACTTCGGACTGCATTCTCGAAGAAGCGGGCCGGGAACAGGCTGCAAACAACGGATGTTCAAAAAACAAATACAGATGCCTAAAGAAGCCAATATCGATAGGTTCAACCGAGATGTCGCCACGAGCGGGGGATACCTCTACACTCGAAACGACAAATTCTCGGCGTTAACGGCCAACCAGAGAATGTCCAGGGCTGTGCTGGCCTTGACGGATATCAAAGGAAAGCGGCTCATCGACGTCGGCTGTGGGGATGGCAAATACAGCTTGGAGTTATTGGCTGAATCACCGGCCGAGGTGGTCGGAGTGGACGCAGCGCAAAACGCGATCCGGTCGGCTTCTGAAAAGTCCGAGGGCCGAGGCAAGATTTCGTTCCAGGTTCTTAGTATCTACGAGCTCTCGAGCCTGGGTGCGTGTTTTGATGTCGCCGTTGTCCGTGGCGTACTGCACCACCTATACGACGTGGAGCGGGCGGTTGGGGAGATCATGAGCATCGCGAACGAGGTGGTTGTGGTGGAACCGAACGGGTACAGCCCAATTCTCAAGATTTTGGAAAAGGTATCTCCTTATCACCGGCAACACGAGGAGAGGTCTTTTTCACCCCGATTTCTTGTACGTCTGTTTGAGAGACACAACGGCCTATTGGAATCGTCGTTATATTGCGGCCTGGTGCCGGTCTTCTGTCCTGAGCCCGTCGCACGGTTTCTGAAAAAGCTGGAGCCCTTCCTGGAACGAACACCTGGTTTGCGGAAGATGTGTTGCGCGCAATTTGTATTCAAAGTCCGCCGGAGAAGATAATGCCTTTCTTTTCCGAAAGCCGCTTTCCCCGATTATGGGACATATTCCAGTTCTGGATGGGTGGAACAGTGGACAAACGGAAGCTGGCCAAGAGAAAATGGACAACGCAACATAGACACGTCCTTGAAATCGGTTGTGCTACGGGGAACGTGGCTAAAGCCTTCTTTTCCGATCCGTCCGTTTCCTATACGGGTATCGACATCGATTGCGGGGCCATATTCGTGGCAAATAGAAGATACGGCCGACGATCGAACATTCGATTTATATGCGAAGCCGTGGAGCTGTTTGCGAAGTCCGGCGCGGTCTTTGACTACATTCTCTATTGTGGAGTACTCCATCACAACGACGCCGCCACTTGCCTTTCTTTACTTGCCGCCTCCCAGAGCCTTTCGAAAGACGGAACAGATGTGATCATTCTGGAGCCTCTACTTCCAGAGCCGACCGACAAACCTGTCGTCCATTTTTACAGCTTTTTGGAACAGGGCAGGTTTCTCGGAAGCGCAAGGCGACTATGCTCATTTCTGAGTGATATCTCGTTCTTGAGAGTAGTGGATATGGAGATTCATCCTGTTGGAGCGACACCTTTTCGGAGTTGGCCGACATGTGCGCGGTTCGCACTTATACACTGTAGAGTTGCGAAACCGGAGATCTGAGTCGCGGGAGACGGCCGAGCACATGCCATGGGAGCGAAAACGGCTCAGTCCATATTGTTCTTTACACAATCCTGCATCTCGGGTATACGTATTTCAATCACCATAAGACAACGAGGACGGACTCATGGCTGAACAGTCAGGCTCAGGAAGAGGAAAAGGAAGAAAGAACGTAAGCCTGGATGAACATGAGAAAAAGGCCATTTTGGACACCGTTTCCCAATCTGAAAAACCGGTGGCGCAGATTTTGCGCGAACTGGGTCTTTCGAGGTCGACGTATTACAACTGGCTATCCAGGTACGAGGAAGAGGGTCTGGAGGGCCTGAAGGACAAACGGGATTCCGAGAAACCGTTGTCTGCTGAGGAAACACCGATACCCGAGGCCGAAGAGGTAACAACCGGCGCGGGCGAATTAGAAGAAGATAAGCCCACTCGTCCTGAAGCAGAGACGAAACCCCCTGAGATCGCCGAAGTAACCCAACGGGAACAGGTGCGCGGCTCGTCGCCGTATTCGGATACCATTGCTCCTAAAATGCAGGAAACGCCGAGGTGGAAGGCTCCGGAACCCACAGTCCGAGCGCCCGAAGCCACAAAGCCTGAAATGGATGCCGCCAAAGTTCCGAAATCCGGAACTCGCCGGATGGAGTCTCGAGTTGAACCGAAAAAGGAGGAACCCAAGTTGGCTGAGAAAACCATCAAACCGCAAACTCCTAAATCCCCTCCCAGTGATTTGGGCGGTAGCAAACGGCGCTCGACATTTTTCACATTGCTGGTGATCATCGCGGTTATCGCGGGTGTTGTGATCACCATCAGCATGTATAACGCAAGCGGGTACTTTTTCAAATCTTCTGACGGTACGCTCACGCTGTGGAAGGGTAAGTTCGCACCCTTTGGAACAATGGAAGTGTCCGGATTCAAGAGGCTGGATGTAGGATCCATAGACGTTTCCCCCGTGTTGAATCACCGGTATTACGGGGAATGGGAAGCGGTGAATGCGCTTTTCAGTCACATCATGAATCAGGCTGAGCTTTCCATGGAAGAGGCCGATGCTTCTGGTGTCGGGAGCCCCGGTCCGTTTCTTGGCCTGGCCGAGGAACTCGCCAACGGCGGAGAACCGGGAGCCGAGCCGAATCGAAGGAGCCTTTCCTTCAAGTACCGGCTTCTGCAAAAGCGCATCTCTCACATGGAAAAGTCGCTTGCGGCTATGTATCGAGATTTGACAGGGGTTTTGTCCGATTTGAAAGTGCAAAACGTGCCCATACCGGGCAATATCGAACAGATGATCAACGAATCGACCGCCAGAGCCGTCGAGTTGGAGGGCTGGATTTCCCCCGGCGCTTCCGCCGAAACGGCTCAAAAGACCAGCCCGGCCCAACCTCCGACCGAGGAGCCGGCGGCAACCAAAGTTGGCCCCGAAAGCAAAGAGGGTACCGACTAGAACGGTAAATCGACGGTAGAAAGTCGCACACCGGCCCATCGAGATGGATCTCGCTTCCCTCGACACACGGCGCGGGCTCGACATGCGTTTTGAGTGCCGGGAGAGGTATCCCCTACTAGCCACTGGATCCGTGCGTTCCTGTGGCTAATTTTATTTGTTGGATTTCAAGCGGGTCGGTTTTCAGACGAAACCATCGGAATGCTCGTTCGTCTGTCTGCATGCACTGATGTGTAAAGGGAGAAGGGTTTGCAAGCTTCCAAAACAAACACGGTCGTAACGCGTGATGAGTCGTCTTTCGAGCGGATAACCGAGCTTCAGAAGCAGCTTTTGGACCTGACGGGCCAAATAGAGAGGACGTTCGGTTCCGACGATCGGCAGATCAACTCATGGCGGGAATCCTTGTCGGGCGCCGCCAGGGAACTCGAGGAGAGAGACACGCGGATATCCATCGTGGGACCGGTGAAGTCGGGGAAGAGCACCTTCGGCAATTACCTTCTTGGAGAAGACCTTCTCAAGCGAGGCGCGGGGATAATAACCGCTATTGTGACCAGAGTTCGGTTCGGCAACAGCCTTCGGGCGGATCTAACCCTGAAAGGATTGAATGAAATCCAAACGGAAATCAGGGATGCACTCGAGTTCCTGGCCCCGGCCGGCGAAACGGTCTCACCCGGAAAATTTCGAATCGACAACTCAGAAGACCGACGTCTGCTCGATCGATTTCTGACTAGCCTGAATCGGGAGGCGGACGCTTCGGAGGACTTTGTAAAACAGACCAATCTACTCAAAGCGTATCTTGACGGATATGAAGATATTGCTCAATACCTGAAGCCGGAAGAGAGTTCCATCTATCTGTTGGAAGACGAAGCGGCCGCACATCGGGAATACGTGGGGCGTGAGTCAAAGGCCGTATATTTGAAGCAAGCCCTGTTGACGGTTCCCGCCCGAAGCCTGCCGGCCGGTCTCGAGATCGGAGACTGCCAGGGCAGCGACTCTCCCAACCCCGCGCACATGGCTGCCGTCCTGGAATATTTGATGGAAAGCCATTTTGTCATCTATCTCGTGAGTACGCGAACGGGAATCCGGGAAGCGGACGTTCACCTGATTCAGGTCCTGAAGACCCTCAGGATGTTGGATCAGATGTTCATCGTGTTCAACCTGGATCTCGGTGAACATGATGGAAAGTCATCCGTACTCGAACAGGTGGAACGAACCAAGTCCGAGATGCGGCAGTTGGGGGTGGAACCTAAATTATACACCTTTTCGACTTTATATCACCTTCTGGTGCGCGTGGGGGATGATGCGCTCGACAAGAAAGATCAACTCAGACTGGCGCTGTGGGAGCAGGACGAGGAGCTGACTCGATTTTCGGAGGAAGAGAGAGACCGCTTCGAGCAAGACTTCAGGAGGGTTCTGGAAAGAGAACGGTATGGTCTCAAGGTGCAGAGGGGGATCTCCGTCATGTCGCGACTGTCCGACAGGATCGAGGAGTTTCTCGAATTCCGCAGCGCGATCGCTTCAAAAAACAGAGACGAAATCAATCAAGCCACATCGGATCTCGAGGAGAAGCAGAAGACCATCGGTGACACTCTCAAGGTGGTGCGTAACGCGCTCGACGGCGTGCGAATCAAGCTTGACGGCGAATTGAAGCTCGAGGTGGATCGTTTCTTCGATCCAAGGATCGGGAAATCCGTCTCGAGTACGCTGTCTTTCGTGGAGGACTTCGGAAGAGCGTCCGATGCTTCCGAGGCCGCCGGCGGATCGTTGACGGAACTGGCGCGTTTCTACCACAGCCTGAGTGAAGGGCTCCTGCGTCGTATCCAGGAGGAATTCAATCTAAGAATTATAGAATTCACCAATCGTAAAGAAAAGGAACTGCGAAATTATTATGTCCGGCAGGTCGACTCTTATGTGCAACTGCTTCAGCAGTTATTCGAGAACTACGAAAAGAGCATGCAGGACTTGATCCCGGCCGCGCCCAGGCGAACGGTTCAAGCGCTGTCTCCGAATTCCGCGGTCAAGTGGAAGCCGAAGTTGTTCAGCCCTTCCTTTCACTACCACGTGCGCGCCAAGGCCTTGGTGCTTTTGAAAATGGGCTTGGGCAAGACGGTCGAGGGAGTGAAGAAGGTGGCTCAGCGTTTGATGGGGAAAGAAGAATCATCTGCAGCTCAAGAACATGCAAAAACGACGCTCGAAAGTCAGAGCGTCATCCGGAAATGCATATCCGACGAGCTGATTGAACAGATCATGGATTATCGGGAGAATCTTAAGTACACCTATTTTCTCAAAATAAACCAGATGATTTCAGATCGCCTCTTTTCCGAACTTGAAGGATATGTCAACGATCATCTGGTGGATCTGTCCAATATGAGCAGGATAGGGCGAGCGGAGGAACAGCAACGGGTCAAGGAAAGGCTTGAGGTTGAACGTCTGCTGGAACAGGTGCGGTCTTTCCGGCGGCAAATCGATGACCTGAGTACGGTCTGATACGGGTCTGACTTTGGTGAACGACGAGAACGAACCAATTCGTAGTCTCCTGGAATTACTGCCAAGCGTGCGCTTTTCCGGGGGTTCCCAACTCCATGCTCGATTCGTACGCGAACGGGATCGATTCATACCGCAGGTCAGAGCGCTTCTTTTCAAGATCGATTACGAGGATGTTTTGGCGCCTGTGGCCGTTTTCGAGGGCGGTACGGGCACCGGCAAATCTACCATTTTCAATTCTTTGTTGGGCTTCCCGGTCAGCCGAACCGGGGTCCGACGCCCCCAGACATTGAATCCGATCATCCTGTTGCCGCGGCGAATGGAAACCGTGTTTCAAGAAGCGGACCTGTTCCCGGATGTGCTGTGCAGGTGGCGCAACCTCATGCAGGCGCCTCAGGACAAGGATGAGCAACCCCAGGATTTGCTTTTCATTCTTCACGATTTCGCCGCGTGGCAGGACATGATTCTGGTGGACAGCCCTGATGTAGACAGCGTGGTGTCGACCAACAGGACAATGGCTGAAGACCTTTACGGTCTGGCTGACCTGGTTGTTTTTGTCACCAGCCAGGAGAAATACGCCGACAGACTTCCTTTTGAATGGATCAAACAGGCGGAACGCACCGGAAAACCCTATGTTTTGATCTTGAACAAGCTCGAGTCGGATGGAGGATTGGAGGACCTTGAAGCCAAACTTCGTTCGAAAGGGCTTCATCCTTCAGGAAAAATCGTGGCGCTCCCAAGGGTTGGGCGAGACGATGCAAGCCTTTTTCAGACGCGTGAGCTGGCTCCTTTTGCCGCCTTGCTCGAATCGTTTGACAAGGGGAAACTACTTCGAGCCGGAAGACGTTCGTTGATGAAAGCGGCAAGGGAGCGGCTGGATGCTCTGGTTTCGATGGTCGACGATGAACTGAGCATAGCCGCCGGACTTTTCAGGGGTATCGAGTCCGTCTCGAACGAGACGGAGGAGCGTTTACTGAAATCGCTGAAGTTCCAGCTTGGCGAAGAAACCAAATCCAAGATCAAGAATCACGTACGGCAGTTGCTCCGCAAGTACGATTACTTGCGCAGTCCGAGGAAATGGATCCGAAACCTCATCCTCTTTCCACTCGACTTCATCGGATTCAAAAGACGCGATGCGGATGATGAAGAGCAGCCGTTTGAACGGATCCTGCACCGGCTTCCTCTGGAACCGCTGCACGACGCCCAGGCGTTTTTCCAGCAGGGGATAGCGACAGTGATACGGCGCGAGGCGCCGTCTTCGGCCATGTATGCCGAAATGTTCGAGGCCGGCACATTCCTTTCGAGGGAAGAGTTTCAAGTGCACTGCGCCCGCGAACTCGGCGCTATTGACGTTTGGATTCAGGAGCGTTTTGAACAGGTCAGGCATGGACTCTCAAGGACCAAAAAGGCGGGTATTGTTTCCGCGTCCATACTTTCCGGATGTATGCTGCTGCTTCTTGAAACGGTCGTTGGCGGAGGGATCACTCTTCTCGAACTCCTTCTGGATACGGCCATCGTGCCCTTGATCCCAAAGGGGGTATTGGAGGTAGTGGTATACGATGAGATCAAGCAGATCGGGCGCGATTTGGACGAAAGATACAAACGGGCCTATAAGACAGTGTTGGCGGAACAGCGCCAGAGGGTGATGGACTTCTTGATGGATCGATTTCCAAAAGGCTCCGACTCGAGCGATTTGAAACGCGCCGGCGAGTGGATTCGAGCCCGGATAGAAGAGATGGAGTTCGAATCATGAGCGTGCGCTCGGTGGTGGCGGAGCGAATCGAAAGCACTCGGCAGGCGCTTCGCGCCGTTGCGGAATTGCTCCACACCAGAAAACGCATTGCCGGATTTAAGTGCCCCAAGAGGTTTCGCGAGCCTCGGACCGACGACCCCATACGGACCGGATTGTGGTCTACCGCCACAAAGCTCAATCGATAGAGGAAGCGCTTCCGGAGCTGGTGATCCAACCCCATCAGACTCATCAAAACGAGGCGATCCGTGACCTGGTGATCTACGATCTTCCCGACTTTGACAGTGTCCTGCCTGAGAACCGTGTGCGCGTACTTCGGTTTCTCGAACGCCTGGACGTGGCGTGCTGGGTGGTGAGCCCCGAGAAATATGCGGACCAGGCTCTTTATGACATGCTGCGGATCAGCCCTCAGCATCCCGAAAGCTTCATATTCATCTTAAACAAGATCGATCAGTATGTGGACTATGAGGGCCGGTTCGATTTGGAGAAAACAACGGGTGTCCTGGATGACTTCCGACACAAATTGGGTGAGGTGGGTGTCCTGTCGCCGAAGCTATATGCGCTTTCTGCGATGACGGGCGGAACGAACCTCCCCAGCGCCGGGGATTTTCAGAATTTTCGGGATTTATTGTATCGAAAGCGACGGGAAAAAGAGATTCGGTCGATAAAATTAGCCAATATCGAGCACGAATTGAACGGGCTGATTAGCGCCATGAGCCATTATCCCGATCTGGAAGGGTTGACGCGTACAATCGAAGCGCTGCTGAGTCAGGTCAAGAAGGAATTCGATCAGACTCGAACCATTTGCTCCCAAATGATACGATCCGACCTGGACGACTCCAGTCGCATGGTCATGCGACCTCTGTGGCTCAAGCGAGAGAAACGCGGCGGGGTGGTCCTGAGCCTTTTGCGGTGGACCGTAGCTGTCCAGAATCTCCTCGGCTCGAAGAGGCAGGATGGTTTTGAACGGCTTCTCCCCGCGGACAAAGAGGCTGTGGAATCCATGGTTCATAGGATGGATTCCCTCTCGAACCGGGTGAACGCTTCCTTGGCGCGCTTTCCCAAAGCCGAGTTCGTGTGGAGCACCAAACCCGAATTTGCTCGGGTGCATGATAGAATCTCCGCTACGAGAAGGGAATGGATCGGGGAGATTCGAGCCTGGTTTGCGGAAGGAAAGCTTCCCAACGTCGTTTCCGGGTACCGCAGGTTCAAGTATCGAGTAATACTCGCTTTGCCGGTGCCGGCAATGCTCTTTTATCTGGCGGACCCGAGTCTGTTGGCCGTGTTTAGAGAGCATCCCTCGTTCGCGATTGCATCCAGGATCGTGTCAGGCGTACTCTTTGCCTTCTTCCAAAGCAAAGGCCTGGTGGCCATGTTCAGCCTGTTCCTCATCGAGGCGCTGCTGGTGGTGATTCTGGCGCGCCGAGTCTTGGATTGTCTTGACGCCAGGATTGATGATTTCTATGAACAGGTCCGGCATCGATACGAAAAAGCGTTGGAATCCGTGATCGCAGAGTTTGAAGAAGACGTCACTCGATCATTGTTGAAACTGCAGGCAGCCGCTGCTAAGTTGGCGCGCCTGGAGGCGCGGGCCGGAGGTCCGAACGAGGGCGGACGTGACGCCCACGCAGAGGCGTCCGAGTGAGATTCATCATGGGTAATCCGTCAACCCCATCCCATTTTCAAGTCGTTTGATCGGGTTGCGCCGCTCTCCGTCTCGGCCCTCCGTTACCGACGGGTCTCCGGTTGCAGAGGAATGCACCGCAACGCCGCGGGTGTGCATATGTGGGGACGTTTATTCAACGGATGCTACTGGTGCCGCATGACGGCGTCCATCATCTTACTCAGATAACCGCAGCTTCTCCGCTGAAACTCATCGTCAGGGGAGGGTTCGACTTTCAGCGGAACCCGCTCCGTGATGGACAGACCGAACCCTTCCAGACCCGCTATCTCTTTGGTGCTGTTCGTCAACAGCCGCATTTTCCGGATACCCAAATCCACGAGGATCTGGGCGCCGATCCCGAACTCTCTGAAAATAGCTTCGCTCTCCAGTTGGTGTTTCTCTTCCCAATTCTTGCCTTGGTCCTCCATCTCATAGGCTTTCAGTTTGGAGATCAGGTTCTGGTAACGGCCTTCTTTGTGGAGGTAAAGGATAACACCCCGGCCTTCCTCTTGGACTTTGCGCATGGCTGCTTCCAGTTGCTCTCCGCAATCGCAGCGATAGCTTCTGAAAACGTTTCCGGGGATGCATTCTGAATGGACTCGAACGAGGGTCTCCTGATCCGACTTGATTTCACCCTTGACCAGGGCGACGTGTTGCTGCTGGTCCAGTTGGTTTTCATAGGCGATGGCCTCGAACTCTCCATACAGCGTCGGGAGAATGGTGCGCGCGGCCTGAAACACAAAGGATTCCCTGCGCAGGCGATAGTGAATAATATCCGCTATGGATACGATGCGCATCTCGTATTCCCGGGCCAGTTTTTCCAGCTCTTCGAACCGGGCCATTTCTCCTTCGTCATTCATGATGCTGCACATGGCGGCCGCGGGTTTAAGACCGGCGACGCGAATCAGATCCACGGCTCCCTCGGTGTGACCTGTCCGGAAGAGCACACCCCCGCGACGAGCCCGAATGGGAAACACATGCCCCGGTTTCACCAGATCATCCGGCCCGGCGTGTTCAGAAACCGCCGTCAAAATGGTCGTGGCTCGGTCCGCCGCGGAAATCCCCGTGGTCACTCCTTTCCGGGCCTCGATGGACACGGTGAAGGCGGGCTCCGAGTCAGACCGTTTTGCGGTCATCAAAGGCAGCCCGAGTTTTTCGAGCAGCTCCGAAGTACAAGGCATGGTCACAAGGCCTCTGCCGTGCAGAGTCATGAAGTTGATCGCCTGCGGCGTCACCTTTTCCGCCGCCATGACGAGTTCGCCCTCGTTCTTGGGGTTAGGCGCGTCCACAAGGATTACCATCTTGCCGTTTCTAATATCTTCCAGCGCTTCCTCTAAACGAGCGACAAACATATCAATGCTCCTGATGTTACGCTTTAGACAGCGGGGTATGAGGCTCCCATCTCGGCCTGTGGAGTTGGACAAACCCGAGCGCCACCAGGCGCCGTGTGTCCGAACCGAACCCCTTCTTTATATCATTGCCGGGTGGAAAGCAAGCGGCCGGCGTTGGGCCTGCAATGGGCGAGATGTCCGGGAAAAAGCCTTTGACCCGCAGGCGTGTAGGCTCGATGGGTTCTGTAAGGGCTTCCGGATGGGCTACCCGAACCACGAAACCACGACGAGGATCCGGAAACGCTTCAGGTCACGATGAACATTCCGATGGCTTAATCCTATTTATCCGGCGGAAACATAGAAGACTCACGGCCAGGAACAGCAGTAGGAAGCCGATGATGGCGGCGATATAGATGAAGATATCGAAATGCACGGGCAAAGGAGCCGATACCACCCTTTCAATACTGTTTTCCGCGGGCAGGAAATGGGGCCGGGCCGAGATATCCCAAGGAATTTCCATCTTGACCGTCTGGAGACCAAGCAGGAAGAGCCCTGCCAGGCTGAGTGCGCTGCCTGAAAGAATGGATACACAGAGCAGAATCATATTTTCACCGATGAACTGTTTCTTGAGATCAAGAATACGCCAACCGAGCATCCGTAAAATCGCGATTTCCCGTTCCCTTGATTTCACGTTGAAGATGGTCAACAAGCCGAAGGCCACCGCCAGTACACCCCCCAGAATAATGAAGAGCAGTCGGCCCGCCGTCGAAACGATGCCGAGCTGTTCGCTGATTTCCCGAGTAAACGTTTTTTCGCTGAATACGAGGAACTTGTCATCCACTTCCATGATCAGCGTTTCCTTGGCGCCCCGCCAGTCGGGGTTGCCCCTGAGCAGCACGACATTGCCGAAATCACCGTCATCGAGTCGATAGATGTTCTGCATCTCCACTGAATCTCTGACCACCTCCAGGGCATCGGCTAGGTCCATGTAAACGTCGGCCGGAATGATATTACCGCTTATGTTCGGTCGTAGAATAGCGCTGACCACGTAGGCCTTATCTCCGAGGGCTACGGTATCCCCGACGGTCAGTCCATGCTTCTCGCCGAAGGATGCGGTTATGACTATTCTTTTTTGTCCGAGCTGAAGGGCGCCCCGGTCGATGTTTTTCTCAAGGATAGAGAAGAATAGTTGATTTTTTTGATCGACACCCAGGACCGCCTTGAAAAAGGCGGTATCGAAGTACCAGAAGTAAAGGCCCAGATCCGCTTCTTCCACAAAAGGCAGGCCGACGAGCCGGCTGAATTGTTCCTTTGAAACCGGGGCGTTGGAATGGGGAAAAACGGCGCCGACCATCCGGCCGGGTATTTCACCGGTTTTCTGGACTATCGTCTGCACGCCGATTTGCTTGAGCGGCAACCGGGCGATTTCCGGGATGGCGCGGTGCAACGTGGCGGCTATGACCACCAGAGCAAAATAAAAAGCGATGCTCAGGCAAAGCGCCATGGTCTTGATCTTGTTTGCCCGCAAAAACGCGAGAAAATATTCAGTCATCATAATTGAAATCCCTGGTCAAGCAATGGCGCTATCTGCAAATGGGGCAAAACGAGAAAATAGAGAATCACGCAAAAGATTCCGGCGATCAGCAGTCCTCCAGCCAGGAGATAGCCCATGTCCAAAGCATGCCAATAACGCAGATCGCCTTTGGGCCATCCCAGGGTTTTGAGTATGTTGGTCTGCCCCGCAAATTCCAGCCGGTGCATTTTCAACAACCAGAGAAGAAGCAGGAGCGCCAGGGGCATGACCAGCAGCACAAGCAGGCGGCCTCCCTGATAAATCAGGCGATTGAATGCAGACAAGTTTTTATAGAGACTGTCGCGGCTGATCAGGGAAAAACCGGGAAAGACGCGGTTAAGTTCATTGCTTATCCCACCGATATTGGCGGAGGAGCCGAGGGCGATGAAGACCTGGTTGGCAACCCGCTCTTTCTGTTGGGAGAGATTGAGTGCGGTCTCGTAGGGGACAAAGACGGCGGCGTTGCTCAGGTTGCTCTGCTCCATAAAATCAACCAGGCCGACAATGGCGAGGTTGCGACCGGCCAACGGAAAGCGCCCACCAGGTTTATAGCCGAAGAGTATGGCGAAATGACGTTCCAGGATCACTTCATCGGCGCTGCTATTTGAGAAAAAGCGGCTGCCTTCCATGAGAAGGCTTTCGATTTTCCTGAGTCCCACCGGGGGGTCAGCCGGGTCGAGGCCAACCACGGTCAAGGTGTTCTGTGGATCGAATTGCCAGAGAACGAGAGCAGTGGAATATTGATAAATGCCGCTGATCTCCTTTAAACGCCCGCCGGCACTTTCCGTGTTGAAATGGTGCAGATTGAAGGGTTCAACCAGTCCCCTGGTTTTGACCGAGGCCGACTCCTTGGCGCCGGTGTCTCGCTGCATGATCAATTCGGTGTCCAGGGCCGCCAGGGGCCGGTCGGCAAGAATGGTAATGTGGCGGACCAGGAGATACGAAGCCGCCGGAATCAGGATGATCAGGCCGCATAGAAACACAACCGGCAGGGTTTTTTTCCGGTTGAAAACCAGGTTCCGCAGCACGATGCCCGGCAGTTTCATCACTTTTCTCCGGCAAGACCGGCAAGAATCGTCCGCAGGTCGGCATAGTCCCACTCTCCGGTAAACATAGGGACGAAAGAGTCTCCTTTCGGAAAATTCCGCAACCGCAAGGCACGGCCATCAACCGTGAAGCTGTCCTTCCCGTTGATAAAAACGACAACCGGCAC
Organism: Deltaproteobacteria bacterium; assembly: GCA_016208165.1. Lineage (NCBI taxonomy): Bacteria > Pseudomonadati > Myxococcota > Myxococcia > Deltaproteobacteria bacterium. The sequence continues at coordinate 43,870 of JACQYL010000098.1, read as the reverse complement.
GTGTTCAGTCAGGTGATATTTGGCTACCATTTTACGACTGTTCGGATCATCGAAGCTGTATTTGTGCACGGTCACGCCGGCAAATTCTCCTGCAATCTGCAACACTTTGCCGACCACAGTCATGGCCGGCCGGTGGGGAAGATAGAAGATCTCCATTTCGATTTCAGCGGCCCGCGCAGATACGTTCTCAAAAGAAAGAAGGAGGCATATCAGAGCAAGCAGACCGGCCGGCGTCTTCATAATTCGATTCATCACGTCAGAGCTCCGTCTTTTAGCGTTAAGATTTTTTGGGTATGGGCGGCGATGTCCCGGTCATGGGTGATGATTAGAAAGGTGGTATCCATGGATTCATGCAGCTTTTTGAAAAGGATCATGATTTCAGCGGCCGTGGCCGAGTCCAGGTTGCCGGTGGGTTCATCGGCCAGAACCAAACCGGGATGGTTAACCAGGCTTCGGGCGATGGCTACCCGTTGTTTCTCTCCTCCGCTCAGATTGTCGATTGGCTCATTCCGCTTGCCCGCCAAGCCGACCTGTTCGGCAAATTCCCTGACCCGCTTTTCCTTTTCGGCAGTGGCGATATCCCGGCGGGGGTAAATGCCCAGCAGGATATTATCATGCACGGAGAGCGAGGGAATGAGTTTGAAATCCTGAAATATAAAACCGACATGATGGAGTCGGAAGGCTGCCAATTCTTCTTCGTTCAGGTCGCTGATATTGCCGGCGTCATACAGGACCTGCCCGGTGTCCGGCCGGACGAGGCCGGCTATGATGGCAAGCAACGTGCTCTTACCGGCCCCGGATTTTCCCATGATGCTGACCATCTCCCGTTCCCGGACTTCAAAATTGACCTCGGTCAGGACCCGTTGATCCCGGTACGCCTTGGTAACGTTTCTTAACTCAAGCATTATCCCGTGTGTCCTCTTGCCAAAGGTTTTGAAAAGAACGCCAAGCAGGATATCGAGAAGCGCCTCAAAAAGGTATCCCAAGTTTCCCGTTGGTTCTGGAACTCACGACTTCGAGACCATCACATACATACACGGCATCAAGAACAGAGCCACCAAAATTTCCATCCCCAGTCCGCCGATGGCTGCGACGGCCATGGGTTGGAGCATGTCTCCGCCTTCTTCCAGATTCAGCGCCAGGGGAAGAAATCCTATCATAGTCGTCACGGTTGTCATGATCCGGGGGCGCAGGCGTATCTTCGCGGCGTTCAAAACGGCCCGGCGCGGTTTCAAGCCCTCGTGATCCTGAAGGTCGCCGGCATACGTCAGGAGCAAGACACCGTCGTTGACCGTCGCGGCCACAACAACCAGCACCCCGATGATGACCGTGGCGCCTATCGGCAGATGCGTCAAATACATGAGAAACACCACACCGGCCAAACAGACCGGCACGCTGCCCAGTATCAATCCCGGCAACTTGAGACTATTGAACTGCACGGTAAGAACGATGAAGGAAAAGAACAGCGCGAAAGCGAGAATCGCGAATACCGTGTTTTTCATGTCGGCCATCATTTTGGCCCTTCCGCCGAAGTCGAATTCATAACCCGCCGGTCGGTCCAGCCCGGCCAAGGCGTTCTTCAGTTCTTTAACCGCGCCGGCCAAATCGGGACCCGAGATATCCGCTTCGACGGTGATTTGCTTGATCTGGTCTTCCCGGTCGATCTCCACCGATCCTGATGCGGGAACCACGGCGGCTATGTCCCGCAGCCGCAGAGCATCGCCTTGGGCGCAGGTAAGCGATAGATTCTCCACATCTTGGCGAGCGGTCATGCGCTTCTCCGGAACCAAAAGCCTTACGTCGTAGTACTCCCCGCCTTCACGGTACCGGGTCGCCACCGTTCCGGTGATCAGTGAGCGCAGGGATGTCGCCACATCCGAGACCGACACGCCTAGCTCAGCGGCCTTTACCCGATCCACCTTGACCTGGTATTCGGGTTTTGACAGGTCCATGGAGACATACACGTTCTGAAACCGCCCCAATTCATTGATCGTCCGTACGGTTCGGTTGGAAAGATCGGCCAGGGCTTCCATATCTTGGCCCTGAACCTGAACGACAATATCCGACGCACCCATGCCGTGGACGCCTTTGATGGGCATCTGTTTGACCATGGCCTTGCCGCCCGTGGGCTGAAGCTTGCTTACGCGTTTGCGGAGCTGGGCAACGTATGCTTCCGTGCTGATATTTCGAGCGGTCTTAGGAACGAGTTGGATGTCAACCTCTCCTTCATTGGCGATTTCGTAAGTGGTCAGTCCCTTCACTTGTCCGCCCGCGAGCGCGAAGGTATTTTGAATCAGCGAATCGCCCGCAATCTGCTCTTCAATTTTCCGAAGCGCCCGGTCTGTTTCGCTCACGGAAGCGCCGGTCGGCATTTTAACCTTGACCATGATACGACCGTCATCGATCGACGGCAGAAATTCGCCGCCGAGCCGCCCCAACAACCCGAAGGCCGCGAAAACCGCAAGGAGAAAAACCGGCGCGGCGACCCATCGCAGGTGAATAATTCGTTCCAGCACCCAGCCGTAGCCATCGGTGAATCGAGCAAATAGACCTTCAAACCAGCCGGATCCCCGTTTCCGTCGACCTCCGCCAAACAGGGTCGCCATGATCATAGGGGTCACCGACACGGCCACCGCGAGGCTGATGACAACGATGCCCGCAATGACGAGGATCAGTTCGCGAAAGAGCAGGCTCGTCAAACCCGGAACGAGGAGGAACGGCACGAACAGGGCCAGAAACGACAGAGTCGCCGCAACAAGGGCCGAGCCGACCTCGCTCGTTGCATCCACGGCTTGCGCGTCGGCGTCTTTCCCTGGATCCTTGCGCCGCAAGCGCGAAATGTTTTCGACGACAACGATGGAATTATCCAACACCACACCGAGGGCGACGACGAGCCCGCCCAGAGAGAAGATATTGAGAGAGAAACCGGCGAGCTTCATCAAGCCGAAATTAAGCACCAAAGTCAGTGGCAGGGCGATGACCATTACCACGACTTGTCTTATGCTTCCCAGAAACAGGTAGACCACGACAATCAATAACGCCGCCGCCGCTACCGCGGCATTGCGCACGCCCGTGAGCGCCTGCTTCACGTAAACGGCTTGATCTTCCACATAGTCAAGCTCGAGCCCCTTGGGCAATCCCGCTTTCAAGTCGCCCAAAAGCCGTCTCACCGCCTCGGCCACCTGAACGGTGTTGGCTTCAGCTTCTTTCAACACCGAAAGCTTGACGCATTCCCGCCCATTGAAGCGGGTTATTACCCGAGCCTCCTCATGGCCGTCGATGACTTCCGCAATGTCTCGCAGGTAGACTTTTTGGTGGCCATCCCTTGCCACCACAACCGTTCGAATGTCGTCGAGACTTGCGAACTCGCCCGTGGTGCGGGCAATGATTTCCTTGGAACCGACCGTGACACGGCCGCCCGTCTGCTCGATATTCTCGGCTGCGACCCGCTTGATGACTGCGTCCAGAGAAAGCTTGTGCTTTTCCATGGCTGCCGGATCGAGCAGGATCCGAATCTCGCGCTCGAGTCCGCCGACGATTTCCGTCCCGGCCACGCCCCGGACGGCCAGGATGCGATCCTGCAACCAGTTGTCGGCCCAATCCCTCAGCTTCACCGGACTCCATCGGTCGGAGCTGACCGTCAGTTGCATCACCGGAAGCTGGGACGGATCGGCCTTGAATACATATGGAGCTTCAATGTCCCTGGGGAGTTGCTGTTGGGCGCGAGTAAGGGCGGCGAGGACATCCTGAAATGCGATGTCGACATCCGCGCCATACTCGAAGTACACGTTCAGGGCGTACAGCCCCTCGATCGAAGAAGATTCGAGATAATCCAAACGATCCACCGTGGACATGAGTCGTTCGATGGGATCGGCGATATCCGTGTCGATTTCCTCCGGTGTGGCCCCCTGCCATTTGATTTGAACCTTGACCAGCGGGTAGGTGATATTGGGCAGATAATCCACCGGAAGCCGCCAGAGACCATAGAGTCCAAGAACTACAAGCGCGACAACGATGGCGCTGGTGGCCAGCCTGCGATGTATGGCGTAGCGAGTGATCTTCATTTCGCGTCGCCCCCCGCCTTGATCTTTTCACCGGCGGGCGGTTCAGCCATGTTTCGGAGCTTCCCCTTGCCCGACTTCTCGCTTCCCGAAAGACTCACCGCGGCGCCGTCTTTGAGTTTTTCGTTCCCGGCGACGACGACCTTGTCCCCGGGAACGACTCCGGCGATAATCTGAATGCGGTTACCTTCTTCGATGCCGGTTTCGACGGGGCGCCCGATGGCCTTCCCGTCCTCCACCACGAAAACCACCCGGCCCTTCGGCGTTAAAACGAGGGCTTCCGACGGCACGACAACCGCTTCACTCACTGTTTTCAGCAGCACCCTCAATCGGGCGAACATTCCCGGGAGAAGATGAACGGACTTGTCCAGGACGATTTCCATGGTCCGAGTGCGCAACCGTGGGTCGAGATAGGGATAAACCCGCTCGACTCTCCCTTTGAGAACGCCATCAGGGTATGCGTCCAACCGGACATCGACCGGCATGTCGGCCGCGATGTCGGCCGTGTATTTCTCAGGGACCGCCGCGCGTATCACGAGGCTGGACGGATCGTACATTTCCAGCAATGCAGCACGAGGCGCGACGAACTCACCCTCCTTGACAAGTAAGCCGGAGACCACCCCTTCCCAAGGAGCAGTGATGGTATGGTCCTGGGCCGTTTCCTCCGCGTGGATCAGTTGTGCGCGCACATTTTCGCAGGCGGCTCTGGCCTGATCGAGCTGTTCCCCGGGGAGGGCTTCACCGTCCACCAGTTGGCGGGTTCTGCTCAGGTTGTACTCTTCCTTCTTGAGCTCCTCCCGCAGCGAGGCAATCAGCGCATCGATTCCTTTCTTTCGCCCAACGGAAAGCAACTCATCGCCGGTCTTCACGTGGTCGCCTTCACGGACACGAATACCGAGAACCGGCCCCTCGGCGGGCGAAGCCAATCGGGCGACACGATAAGGATCCACCGAGCCGGTAAGCGCCAGCCCAAGGGACAGGGTTGCCTTTGACGCTGAAACCACCTCGACCACCGGCGGCTGCTTCTGTTTTGACGGTTGGCCGGCTTCCGGCTTGTCGGACGTGACGCCGCGAGCAAGGAAGGTCCCGGACACGGCAAGCATGCTCACGATCAGCGTTATCAAGACAGTTCGATTTTTCATTCTTCACCCATCGCCAGTTTAAGTTGGGCCTGAGCGATCTGAAGCTCGGCCAGCACCCGATAGAAGTTGGTCTCTGACTCCAACAAAGCGGCCTGGGCGTCGAGTACATCCACAATGGCCCCCTTACCGAGATCATATTTCTGCCGCTCGATTCGAAGACTTTCCCGGGCCTGTGCAATTGATTTTCGAATGGCCGCCGCCCGTTCACCGGAAGATTCCACGTTGAGAAGAGCGGTTTCGACCTCGAGCCGCACTTGGAGATCGAGGGTGTGGAGCCGCTCCTGCGCAGCGGCGAGATTGGCGCGCTGTTCGTGGATTCTCGCATCCACCTGGCCGCCCACGAAAAGCGGCACATCCAGGACCAGGCCGACACGGCCCACATCACCTTCGTCTCCTGAGCCAGTTGACGGTCCCGCGGCCCAGCGCCCCCCATAGGCGCCTTGAAGGGAAATGGTCGGCCAATGACCGGACTCGGCCACGTCCACGTTGCGGGCCTGGGCCTCTGTCGCCGACCTTGCCGCCAGGTAGTCTCCGCGTCCTCTCCAAGCTGTCGCGAGAGCTGTCTCCAATTGGGGGGCCGGAGCGGTTTCCTGGGGTTCCAATTCCCCCACCGGAGTTATTTCTTCGATGTGACCTCCAATACCTAAGAGACTGGCCAGGGCACGGCGCTGAATGGCCATGAGATTCGCTTCCCGTACCAGTTGTTGATCGACGTCCGCCAACCGGACCTCTGTCCGCATCCGGTCGACCTTGGCGGCCTTTTGCGCCGCAATCAGCTCATCAATTCGTTTCAGATGCTCCGCCAGTGTGCGCCTTGAAAACTCCAGAGATTCGATGACGCGCCGTTGAGCTAGAATGCTGAAAAACACACTGGACACATTAAAGACAAGCTCTTCCCGGCTGCGAGCGAGTCGATGATCAGCCGCGTCCCGGAGAAGTTCGGCGGCGCTTACTTGGCTAACCAACCGCCCACCGGTGAAAAGCGGCAGGGAAAGGACGAGATCGCCGGAAACGATATCCCGGCTGAAGAGCCCAGGCTCCCCCTCCTTGCCGGCGGCGATCAGCCTTTGTCTATCAAGGTGATGGGTATATCCGCCCGCCAGGCCAAGGCTGGGCAGTCGCGCTCCGACAGCCTGGCCTCGCCGTGCCTCGGCCGCTGTGGTGTCCCAGCCCCGCGCAGCGATTTCGGGGTTATTGGCCAGCGCGATCTCGACAGCCTGCTTCAGGGTCATCGGTCCTTCCGGCGCCTTGAGCGGCGATGCCGCCGGCGGGGTCGGCGAAGCGGCGCGACCTCGTAAGTCAATAGGTCCGTACGGATCGGTTGGACGCGTCGAGGCGCATCCTGCAAGCAAGGCAAGAACCATCAAGGCAGGTAGTATCTTCATCCTTATTCCATCTTTTCTTTGTCCATCGATCCATCGAGAACATGTTGTTTGTCCGGCGCTCGCCCCAAACCACTCCCGGTGAGCATGTCCCCGTCGTAGCGGCACTGCTCGCAGAGTGCTTGAATCAGTTTTATGGATTGATTGGGAGACAGAATCTCCTTTTCCTTGAGTAAATGATCCACGACAAGATTTTGCATGCGGCCTTGCCCGGCGAGGATTTCGTCTTGTTTCGTTCTGATGGCCTTTTCATCCACGGGCGCCGCCGCCAGAAGATCCAGGAGCTCTCTTCGAAGGCGCCTGATCTCCTTTCCATGGTTTTCCGCCGTCTTGCGAAACTGGAGGATCAGAGGCTCGATGTGCTCCCACTGCTCGGGGGTGACGCCCAACTCCCGGTGGAGGGAGGATTGCGCGACCGTTCCCTCGATCCGCTCGCGGACTCCGATCAGCGGCGTCATCCAGCCGGGAAAGGCTTGAATCGACCAGGTACCGACAAAAGCGAGATTGAGACCGATCGACAGCGCCAGAATCGCTCCACGTATTTTACTGAACATGGCTCCCCTCATTTGGCATCCTGTAACAGGGCAAGCGTCGCGGCCTCGATCGAGCCGTCGGGTGTCCCGCTGAAGGCGTCAAGGCCATAGACGTCTCGTTGCATCCGAGTGGTTTGGGCCTTCGAGGGATCCGCGAAAAAGACGCGATCCTCTCGCCCGACATCCCACCCCAGAAACGCCCCCGTGGCCAGCCCGACGATGAGCGCCGCAACCGTTGCGGCTCTGAACGCCCATGTCCAAGGCAGAGATGGTTTGTATCGGGGACGATCAATTTCCGGACGAACATCGGCGCGTCGATAACGTGAGCTCGCTTCGGCCATTATCCTCGATGTGAGATTGGAAGGCGGCGCGGGAGCGTCGAGGGAAAGCAAGGCTGATTCCAATCCGCGCATCTCCGCCAAGGCGGCGCGGCAAGCCGGGCACTTCGCCAAATGAGCCGACACCGCCCTGCGCCGTCTCGATTTCAGCTCATCATCCAGGTAAGCCCCCAGACGTTTTCGGTATCCGAAACACGACAGCATTCTATTCACCTCTCATGGAGATTAAACGAACGACGGCCGAAAACCCCCCGCTCAGGAACAAAAAAATTCATCCCGGCCGCCGAGAATAGCTCGGAGGCGCTCCCGGCCATGCGCCAAAAGGCGTTCCACGGCTTTGGGTGTCGTCTCGAGGGCCGAAGCGATATCTTCGTAGTTCAGCTCTTCATAATAGCGAAGCACGATGGCCATACGTTGGTTGGGAGGCAGGACGTCGAGCGCGGCGCGCACGGCGACGGCCGCTTCTTGCAAAACCATCGCGTCCGCCGCGTCGGGGCGAGGATCGGGAGCGTCAGGAATCGTTTCGAGGTACAATGGCTGTTTCTTTTTCGTACGGTCCAGGCAAAGACGGGTGATGATCCGATAGAAATAGGTTCTGAATTTTGCAGTAGGTCGATAACGCCTCGATGCGTCCAGGAGCCGGAGAAACGCTTCCTGGACGATGTCCGCGGCTTCCGGTTCATCCCCGAGGAAGCGATACGCGATCCTCCAGGCCCAGGAATGATGCCGTTGGACGATCTCCCCGAAAGCTTCAAGATCGCCTTTTCCCGCGGCCTGCATCAAAAATTCGTCACGGGCCGCGGGATCAGGCAATCCAGCGCCCCCTGATATTGCGGAGGCTTACCCCAAATAGACCAATGCAGAATGCTGCGAGGATGGCCAGGTCGAGGGAAAAGGGCATGGCGTGTCCGCCATGAACGGCCCCATGGAGCACGTCGGCCCCATACGTCAAGGGAAGCACATAGGAGATGGGCTTCAAAAATATCGGCAGCTTTTCTAAGGGGAAAAAAAGCCCGCAAAGAAAAATCATAGGGAAACGAAAAAAGTTGGAGAAGGTTTGGGCTTCGAACACTTCACTCACCGCCACGGCGATGAACAGGCCCAGAAAGGTCGAAGATACAGCGATCAGGAAAACCGCCGGAACGAACGCTCCCCATGCCAGCCGAGACAAATCGGTGACAAATGCAGCCATGACGATCGGAACGAAGGCGTTGGCCACGCCAAACAGGATGGCGCCGCCGGTCTTGGCCAGCATCAGCAGTTCCAGTGGAATGGGGGCCAACAGGAGTCGCTCGAAGGACCGATTCTTTTTCTCGAAGGTCACCGTGACAGCCAGCATCGATGTGGCGCCGAACAGAATGGAGATCGACACCACTCCAGGAAGCAATGACGGTATACTCCCCAGGCCGCTTCCCGACTTGATAAAAAACATTCCCGTCCATGCCAGCGGGAAGATCAGGCCCCAGCTGACGTTCGGAGGCTTCAGGTAATAGGTGCGCATGTCCTTGACCAGAATATTCCAAAAAGCGATCCAGAGCTTCATTGCCCCCCTCCCACTTTTTCTTTTTCTCTATGCATGTCGTCCGTCTCGATCCCGGTGATTCTTACGAAGATGTCCTCGAGGGTCGGCCGCATCCTGCGGGCTTCGGAGACCTCGGCCCCATGATCTTCCAGAAAGCGAATCAATGGTCCCACACGAATGGGCTGCCCGGCTTCCACCCGAATCACATCATGCTCTGTGATCGTAAAATCAAGGCCGGGAAATGATTCGGAAAGCCGGATGTGTAAACCGCCTGAGCGGTTGGCGCATGAGATTTGCACGATATGTTTTTCCTGGAACGGCTGGAGCAGATTCTCGACCGTGTCGATTCGCACGATGCGGCCGGACACGATGAAGGCGATGCGGTCGCAGAGCCGCTCCGCCTCTTCGATGTAGTGGCTGGTCAGGAAAATGGTGGTCCCGGCCTTGTGGAGGTCGGCGATGAGTTGCCGCAGGTGTCGAGCGCCGGATACGTCTATACCCGTGGTAGGTTCGTCCAGAAACAAAACTTCGGGTTTATGAATGATACCCGCGGCGATGGTGAGTTTCCGTTTCATGCCCTTGGAATAGCCGCCGAATTTTCGGTCCGCTGCTTTGGTCAAACCGAATGCGTCCAGAAGCTCCCGGGCCCGGGTTTGTCGCTCGGCTTTGCCCATTCCGTAAAGCGCCGCGCAGAAACAGAGATTGTCGAAACCGGTGAGCTCCGGGTAGAGGTTGCTTTCGTCCGGAACCACTCCGATGAGGTGCTGGGCCTTCCTGGGATTGGACGTGCAGTCGATGCCGCAAATCCGAAATTTCCCCGAATCCGGTCGCGCCAAACCGGTGAGTATGCTGATGGTCGTGGTTTTGCCAGCGCCGTTGGGGCCGAGAAAGCCGAAGAGTTCGCCCTGTTGGACGCTGAAGGAGATCCCCGCGACCGCTTCCACGGTTTCGAATCGTTTGGCAATATTTTCAACAACCAGGGCTTCAGTCATTTCGTGGTGTTTCTCCATACAACAATTCCCCAAAACCTATACCGAAAGTTTTTGCCGCCTTAGAAGCCGGGCGATTGCCATCCCTGCGATAAACCCTGCAGCCGGGTTGGACGCCGGAGTGAGGCCCGGAATCAACGTCACGACAAAATAGTCCCTGCATGAGCAAGATTTCCGGAATCTGATTGGCGCCCATGGGCGTAGCGACGGCATGAGTCCCAATGACCTTCCTCGGTCGCACCGGGACCGTTATGCCGATTGTCGATTACTCCTGTTCAGGAGCGGAATCCATTTGTGTGCAGGGTTCCGATTTTGTTTCGTCGTGACATCCGCCGATCTGTTCAGGGCTGCGGTTTTTGGGCTGGTCCTCGAAGTTATGGGGCTCCCGACAACAATTTTGACACAGGTCGGCCTCTTCCGCTTTCGGTTCCTTTGCCGGCGTTTCGCTAGTCCGCAGGCAAATGGTTTGGAAAGGTTGGATTCTCGCGGACATCTCGTTCAGTTCCGCCGCAATCCGGGTTAAGGCCTGTCTATCCACTATGTAATGGGTCCAGTAACCGCGTTTTTCCCCTTTGACCAATCCCGTCTTTCGCAATATCCGTAGATGCTGAGAAACGGCCGGCTTTGAAATTCCCAGATGTTTGGCCAAAGCGCCTACGCACAGATCGCCGGTCAGGAGCATTCTTAAGATCTTCAGTCGCTTATCGTCCGCCAACGCTTTTAATGATGTAACTAGGTTCACGGATAAATCCAATTAAGTATGAAGTTAATCAATTTGAACATTACTAAAATGAATCTGTCAATACAAGATATTGAGCCTTGCCCGAGGCCAAATTAGCGATTCTGAAGCCGACTCCACTCCGGCACGATCTTGTGGCTTGACGAAAGTGCTGAAGAAATAGTAAGTTAGCTACAGAAAAACAACGGTTATGAGCGAAATGCAAGCGGAAAAACTGGAAACTGAGATTTGTCGAGAATCGTCGCACGGATCGATTCCCCTTGTCATTCCCCGGGATAGACATCCCATATCCAGAAAAATGATGGATAATGAGGTACTTAAGGTCCTGTATCGCCTTAAGACACAGGGTCATCTCGCCTATCTCTGCGGAGGCGGAGTACGGGATCTCATGGTGGGAAACAAACCCAAAGATTTCGATGTAGCCACGGACGCCCGCCCCGGACGGTTGAAAAAGCTGTTCGCCAACTCGTGGCTGGTGGGAAAACGGTTCCGAATCGTCCACGTTGTGTTCAAGGGGGGCAAGACGGTAGAGGTATCCACATTTCGCCGTGAGTCCGAGTTCAAAGAGACCGTGGGCGACAGCATGATGCTCTGCCGGGACAATACGTTCGGGACACCCGAGGCAGACGCTCTTCGACGGGACTTCACCATCAACGCTCTTTACTATGACGTGTCGGATTTTACGATCATCGACTACGTCGGCGGGATGGAGGATATTCGCAAGCGGGTGATTCGGTGCATCGGGAATCCGGATATCCGATTTCAGGAAGACCCCATTCGCATCCTGCGAGGAATTCGATTTGGTGCAAATCTGGATTTCCAAATCGAGGAAACCACTTGGGATGCGATGAAGGCCCATGCGAACAAGATTCTCCTGTGCCCGGCTTCCCGGATTCAGGAGGATTTGTTGCGCCTGATGCGCAAGTCCGGCATTGAAAAGGGCTACAGGTACCTCGATGAAACCGGGGTTTTGGCCCATATACTGCCCGAGCTTTCGGTGGTACGGGATGGCGAGGGGCGCTTGCCGGATGTTTTTTGGCGTACTCTGGGAGCGATGGATGTATGCAGAGGAGCGCGGAACAGGGAACTGACGGACGCCGTTTTATGGGCCGGCGTATTTTACTGGCCCCTGAGGAAGGAACTGGAACATCTCGCTCCAACGGCTGATTGTTCCGGAGCCGTACATGATTTGCTCAATGTTCCCGGGGTTCGCCTGAACATCCCAAAGGCCGTCAGGAATCAGGTCAAGCGAATTGTTGCAGGCCAATACGTTTTGTCTGCGGAGACGGAGAAGCCGGGGCTTCGGAAGGGCTGGTTGAAGTTGTTCAAGAGCATGGCCCTCGATGAGGCGTTTGATCTAGCGTGGGTCCTCCGGCATGCCCTGGGCTTGAGCGAAGAGCCGCTGCTCGACTTGAGAAACGAGATGGAAAGTAGCGCCGTCGGACCTCCCAAAAGGCGGAGCGGACATCGGAGCCGCCGCAGATCGAACAGGAAAAAGAAGATCACCACCGCGAACTGATGCACCTTTATTGAAGCACGATCGGCCCCCGTACCGGAGAGGTCGAAAAAAAAGCTTGACTTCAAGTCCGGGAAGAACTACCCTTGCGTAAATTCCTAAGAAACGTATTGAGTATAGCATGAACGCTCGAACCAACATCAACATTATCGGCATTATTCCCGTAGTAGGCGTAGTAGTATGCCTACTGCTGCTGGTTGTTCTGCGGAACACACAGAGGAGCCTGGTAATGTAGATTGGTTCAAGAAGCTCAAGAACAAAATCCGTTATCAGGCTCCTGATAACGGATTTTTTTTTGGAGAGTAAGCATGAGCACGAGCATCACCATCTACGACACGACGTTGCGTGACGGGACGCAAGGGGAAATGGTCAATTTTTCGGCGGAGGACAAGGTCCGAATCGTCCGACGTCTGGACGAGATGGGATTCCATTACATTGAAGGCGGATGGCCGGGGTCCAATCCGAAGGACCATCGATTCTTCCAGATGGCAAAATCCATCCCTTTAGAGCGCGCCAAGCTTACGGCCTTCGGCAGCACTAGAAGGCCTCGCACTCGGGTTGAAGACGACGATAACATTCAATCCCTGATCACTTCCGAAACGTCCGCGGTCGCCATTTTCGGCAAGAGTTGGGACCTGCATGTGCTCGAGGTTCTCGAAATCGATCTGAATGAAAACTGTTCCATGATTTCGGATACGGTAAGCTTCTTCAAGGAGCATGGGCGAGAGGTCATATACGATGCGGAGCATTTTTTCGACGGATACCGACGAAATCCCGATTATGCCATGAGAACCCTCGAAGCCGCGGTCCAAGCCGGGGCGGACGTGATCGTTCTCTGCGATACGAACGGGGGCGGCTTGCCCCACCAGATCTCCGAAATCGTGCGAGACGTCCGGTCCGGAATGCAGACTCCGCTGGGAATCCACGCCCATAACGATTGCGGCCTGGCCGTTGCCAACAGTATTGCCGCGGTTAGGGAAGGCGTCTCGATGGTCCACGGAACACTGAATGGATACGGCGAGCGATGCGGAAACGCGGATCTGATCACCCTGATACCGAATTTGCAGCTCAAGATGGACTACTCGTGTATTCCCTCCGAGCGCATGAGCCAGATAACAGAGCTTTCGAGGTACGTGAGCGACCTGGCCAATCGACCGCCCAATAATCAGCGGCCTTATGCCGGACGAAGCGCGTTCGCGCACAAGGGCGGAGTTCATGTGAGCGCGGTCATGAAGAACCCTTCCGCCTACGAGCACTTGGACCCATCTCTAGTGGGAAACCGGCGGCGCGTAATCATATCGGACCTGTCCGGGAAAAGCAACGTCGCTTACAAGGCGAACGAGATGGGAGTCGCTCTGGGTGGAAACGGTATGGACAGCGCCAAAATCGTGCGCGAGGTTAAGAAGCTCGAGGATCTGGGATACCAGTTCGATGCGGCGGAAGGCTCGTTCGAGTTGCTGGTCAAGAAAGCCATCGGCCAGTTTATCGAGCCGTTTTGCCTCGAACATTTCAGGGTTACCATTGAAAAGAACGGAAACGAGGAAGCTACTTCGCACGCGACCATTAAAATCTCGGTAGGCCAGGAACACGAGATCACCGCCGCGGAAGGCGACGGGCCGGTCAGTGCTTTGGACAATGCATTGAGAAAACTCCTCTACATGTTTTTTCCCGAGCTACAGGAAATGTACCTGGTGGACTACAAAGTAAGGGTCATCGAAGGCACTGAAGGCACGGCTGCCCGGGTCAAGGTGCTCATCGAATCGCGGGATTCCAAGGACATCTGGAGCACGATCGGAGTCTCGAGCAACATCATCGACGCAAGCTGGCAGGCGCTGGTAGACAGCATCCAATACAAGTTGAGCAAATCCAAAAATAACCAGACATGAGGCTACAACATGGACAGAGAAACTGTACGCAGGAGGAGAACTGCCGCAGGGCGACTCGATACGAGAAGCCTGCGGCAGGCACTGATGCCGTTCCTTTCGGATGTTCGTTCGTTTGCAGCAAGAAACTATACTTATTGACGAGATAGAAGGAGCACATCATGTCCGAACGCGTATACATTTTCGATACCACTCTCCGCGACGGAGAGCAGTCACCCGGCGCCAGTATGAATACCGCGGAAAAGCTGAGACTGGCTTCCCAGCTCGAGCGGATGGGCGTGGATATCATTGAAGCGGGTTTCCCGGCAGCCTCGGATGGAGATTTTGCCGCGGTCGAGCAGATCGCGCAAAAACTCGGCGTCTGTCAGGTGGCGGGCTTGGCGCGAGCCAATAAGCCGGATCTGGATCGGGCCTGGAACGCCATCAAGGGTGCGGCCCACCCCAGGATTCATACATTCATCGCCACGTCGGATATCCACCTGAAATACAAATTGAAGATCAGCCGAGAACAGGCGTTGAAGGACGCGGTGGAAGCCGTCAAATATGCCAAGTCTTTTACCGGGAACGTCGAGTTTTCCGCTGAAGACGCGACTCGCTCCGACAGGGATTTTTTGTGCAAAATATTTGAAGCGGCCATAGAAGCGGGAGCCGCCACCATCAATATTCCGGACACCGTTGGATATTCGATGCCGCATGAATTCGCGGAAACGGTGGCGTATGTCCGCACCCACGTGCCGAATATACACAAAGCCATTATCAGCGTTCACTGTCACGACGATCTCGGAATGGCGACGGCCAACACCCTCGCCGGGGTCCGGAGCGGAGCACGGCAAATCGAAGTCACCATGAACGGCATTGGGGAACGTGCGGGCAACACTTCGTTGGAAGAGACCGTTATGGCCATCCGCACCCGTAACGATCTGTTGACGTTCGAAACCGGTATCAATACGCAATTGATCTACCCGACAAGCCGGTTGGTCAGCATGATTACGGGCATTATCGTGCAGCCGAACAAAGCGATCGTGGGCGCAAACGCTTTTGCACACGAGGCAGGTATCCATCAGGACGGCATGCTAAAGCATGAGACCACCTATGAGATTATGCGCCCCGCGGACGTGGGACTGGAAAGCAGTTCGCTCGTGTTGGGAAAACACTCGGGGCGCCACGCATTCAAGAAACGGCTCGAGTCCATGGGATACGATCTCTCGAAGCCGGACTTGGATCGTTTGTTCTTTCGTTTCAAGGAGCTGGCGGATAAGCGCAAGGAGATGCTCGATGAAGACATCGAGGCGCTGGTCGCCGAGGAACTCTTGAGAGTGCCGGATCACTACAAGCTCAACTACCTGAATGTGGTAAGCGGTTCGGTGGCGGTTCCCACGGCTACCGTGAAGCTGGAGGTGGATGGAAAAGAATTCACGGGAGCTGAATTCGGAGTCGGCCCCATAGACGCAACGTTCAACGCCATCGCCAAATTGACGAAAACGAGCGCCAAACTCCTTCGATTCTCCGTGAATGCCATAACCGGAGGCATGGACGCTCAGGGGGAGGTTACCGTCCGGTTGCAGGAAAACGGCACCATTGCCCTGGGCAAAGGCGCGGATCCGGATATCATCACGGCCAGTGCGAAAGCGTTTCTGAACGGTCTGAATCGCTTGAGGTATTTGAGTTTGAATCCGGTTGTCAGGCCGGAACTATAGGAAAGAGAGACCGAGATGCCGATGACTATTACCGAGAAGATATTGGCCGATCACGCCGGAAAAGCGTGCGTAACCCCGGGCGAGATTGTGGAAGTCAAAGTTGATTTAGCCTTGGCCAACGACATCACGGCCCCACTGGCGATCAAGGTGTTCAGAGAGATGGGGGCCGACCGTGTGTTCGACCCGTCGAAGGTGGCCCTTATACAGGACCACTTCGTGCCCAACAAAGACATCGAGTCTGCCGAACAGGCTCGGGTTATGAGGGAATTTGCCGGAGAGCAGGGCGTCGTTCACTTCTACGAGCTAGGGGACAGCGGAATCGAACATGTCTTACTGCCGGAAAAGGGACTGGTTCTGCCCGGGGATCTGATCATCGGCGCCGACAGCCACACCTGCACGTACGGAGCTTTGGGAGCCTTCTCCACAGGCGTCGGTTCCACGGATTTGGCCGGCGTCCTGGCCACAGGCGAGATATGGCTGAAAGTACCGTCAACCATCAAAGTGGTCTATCAAGGTCAACTTCGAAAATGGGTACAGGGAAAGGATCTGGTTTTATACACCATCGGGGTCTTGGGTGTGGAAGGTGCCCGATACCGGACGTTGGAGTTTTCCGGACCGGCCATCCAATCCCTGTCCATGGAGGGACGGCTCACCATGGCGAACATGGCCGTCGAGGCGGGAGCCAAGAACGGCATTGTCCCTCCTGACGAAATCACCCGTGCCTATGTGGCGGAAAGATCCCGCCGTTTAGGAGTGTTCTACGGCAGCGACCCGGACGCAGAATACGAACGGGTGGTAACCTTCCATGTGGAAGACATCGAACCCCAGGTGGCCTGTCCGCATTCCCCGGACAACACGAAACCGGTTTCCGAGGTGAGAGATGTGCGCATCGATCAGGCGTTCGTCGGGTCCTGCACCAACGGCCGTATAGAAGACTTGCGGTCTGCGGCCCAGGTGCTGACCGGCAGGAAAGTCCACGAGGGAGTCCGCCTTATCGTCATACCGGGTTCCAGGGACGTGTACAGAAAGGCTCTGTCCGAAGGCCTGTTCGATATCTTTCTGGACGCCGGGGCAGTGATCGGACCGCCCACGTGCGGTCCCTGTCTCGGGGGGCACATGGGCGTTCTGGCCTCCGGAGAAAAAGCCGTGTCCACGAGCAACCGGAACTTTGTCGGACGAATGGGTCATCCGAAAAGCGAGGTATATCTGGCGAACCCGGCGGTAGCGGCGGCGTCTGCGGTCCTGGGACGCGTCGGCCTTCCGGATGAGATCTGAGCCCGGCCCGCAGGGGAAACGTCTAGTTGCAGTTGAGACAAAACGAAATCCGCTTTTGTCATTTCATGATCAAACGCGTCGCATGAGGAGGAGTTACGTGAGCATCGAGGGTACGGCGATCAGGTTTGGAGACAACGTGGACACGGATGTCATAATTCCCGCGCGGTTTCTGACCACTACAGATGAATCGGTTCTGGCCCGGCACTGTTTTGAAGACGCTTACCCGGGATTCGCAAATCGCATTAAGGCCGGAGACATCATCGTCGCCGGCGCTAATTTCGGATGCGGGTCGTCCAGAGAACACGCACCCCTGGCCATAAAGGGGGCCGGGATTTCGTGTATCATAGCGTCCAGTTTCGCTCGGATTTTTTACCGAAACGCGTTCAACATCGGTTTGCCCCTTCTGGAATCGTACGAAGCCGCCAACGCGATTCGACAAGGAGACCGGCTGTTCGTGGATATCGAAGAGGGAGAGATTCGGAATCTGACCAGCGGGAACGTGTTCCGCTCGGCGCCGATTCCTTCGTTTATGCTGGATCTCATCGACGAAGGCGGTTTGGTTCCCTATATCCGGAAGCGCAAGCTGAGCCCCCATCGGGTCGTGTAGTCCGCGTGCAGGATAGTGAGCGTATATTGGTTATCAATCAAAGGAAGTTCATAAGAGGCGGAATGATGAAACTCGCAAGCCCGGATCGGCGCTGGAGAGTTCAGGGCGCTGGGGTTCACCGACGAGGAATTTGGAAGGCCGCTGATCGGCATCGCCAATTCCGCGAACGATATTATTCCCGGACACATGCACCTGGACAAAGTGGTCGAAGCGGTAAAGGCGGGGATATATATGGCCGGCGGAACACCCGTCGCCTTCGGAACCATAGGGGTATGCGACGGTATTGCCATGAACCACGAGGGCATGCGCTATTCTCTGGTAAGCCGGGAGCTGATTGCCGATTCCGTGGAGATCATGGCGTGCGCCCATGCGTTTGACGCCATGGTGATGGTCCCGAATTGCGACAAGATCATTCCAGGGATGCTGATGGCGGCGGCCAGGCTGGATATTCCCATGGTGGTTTTGAGCGGGGGCCCCATGCTGGCGGGATTGTACAAGGGAAGGAAGGTAGACCTGGTTCAGGTCTTTGAAGCGGTCGGAGCGGTCAAGGCGGGACGGATGGAGCCGGGGGATCTGGCTGAATTGGAGGAGCAGGCGTGCCCTACGTGTGGATCGTGCGCGGGCATGTTCACCGCGAATTCCATGAATTGCCTTACCGAAAGTCTGGGCATGGGTTTGCCCGGAAATGGGACCATACCGGCGGTCTACTCGGATCGATTACGCTTGGCCAAACACGCGGGCGTTCAGGCGGTGAGGCTTCTCGAACAGGGGATTACGCCGAGCCGAATCATGACATCGGAAGCTTTTCACAACGCCTTGTCCGTGGATATGGCTTTGGGATGCTCGACCAACACCATCCTCCACCTGTTGGCCATTGCTCACGAGAGGGGCATTCGTATCGATCTCGAGGAGGTCAATAGGATCAGCGAGTCCTGTCCCAAGCTCTGTTCACTAAGTCCCGCGGGAAAACACCATATCGAAGACCTGCATGTGGCCGGAGGAATCCCTTCGGTGATGAAGGAGCTTTCTCTGCTGGGGGTGCTGCGGGAAGAGGCCATGACGGTCACCGGGAAAACCGTTGGAGAGAACCTGTCCGCCGTCCGGGAAGCCGACGGGGAAGTCATCCGTAGCAGACACGAGCCCGTGTCCCGGCAAGGAGGGCTGGCGGTTTTGTTCGGCAACCTGGCTCCGGAGGGATGCGTGGTAAAGCAGTCCGCGGTGGTCGAGTCCATGCTGCGACACAAGGGACCGGCCAGAGTCTTCGACGGAGAAGAGGAAGCGACGGAGGCCATTTTGTCCGGTAGGATAAAACCCGGGGATGTGATTGTCATCCGATACGAAGGCCCCAAAGGGGGGCCGGGTATGCGAGAAATGTTGACTCCAACGTCGGCCATCGCCGGCATGGGATTGGATGATTCCGTGGCTCTGATCACGGACGGACGATTTTCCGGAGCCACCCGAGGCGCGTCCATCGGCCACGTCAGCCCGGAAGCTATGGAAGGGGGCCTTGTCGCCCTCGTTCGAGAGGGTGATACCGTAGAAATAGACGTTCCCGCGAAACGAATCCATCTTCGAGTGGACACCGACGAAATCGCTCGAAGGAAGCAATCATGGAATCCTCCGAAGCCCAAAATTTCCGGTGGCGTTCTGGACAGGTATGCACGATTGGTCACCTCGGCCTCCACCGGGGCGATCGTTCGCTGAGGGGACGGCCAGGCATACGGTATTGAACGAAAAGGAGTCATCGTTGTCACGACACAATGGAAATGGTCCGGGTTCACCCGGCAAAAAGAGAAAAGGCACAAAGCTGACCGGCGCTAAGATACTCTTCGAGGTGTTGAAAGACGAGGGTGTCGAGATCATCTTTGGCTATCCCGGGGGCGCGGTGATCGACATTTACGACACCATGCCCCAGTACGATATTCGACACGTGCTGACACGGCACGAACAGGCGGCGGTTCACGCCGCGGACGCCTATTCCAGGACGTCCGGCAAGGTGGGTGTGTGCCTTGTCACCAGTGGACCTGGGGCGACCAACACGGTTACCGGAATCGCCTCCGCCTACATGGACTCCATCCCACTGGTTGTCTTCACCGGTCAGGTACCCAGCAGTCTCATCGGAAACGACGCTTTCCAGGAAGTGGACATCGTAGGAATCACCAGACCCTGCACAAAACACAATTACCTGGTGAAAGAAGCATCCCGTGTGGCGGAGACGGTGCGGGAAGCGTTCTATCTTGCGCGCTCCGGTCGTCCGGGCCCCGTAGTCGTGGATCTCTGCAAGGACGCCATGGCGGGCGAGGTGGAATTCGTTTTACCGCCGGCGGCCTGCATGAAAGGGTACAGCCCCAAGTACGAGCCCCACAAAGGGCAGGTCAAGAAGGCGGCACAACTGATCGCCAAGTCCAAACGGCCGGTGATTTTCGGGGGTGGCGGAGTAATTCTGTCCGGAGCGTCCGCGGAACTTCGCACGCTTGCGGAGAAAATCACCGCTCCGGTGACCACCACCCTGATGGGTCTGGGAGGCTTTCCCGGAACACACGATCTGTGGCTGGTCATGCTCGGCATGCATGGTACGTTCCGAGCGAATATGGCCATCACCGAGTGTGACCTGTTGATCGGTATCGGCGCCCGCTTCGACGATCGGGTGACCGGCAGAATCGACTCCTTTGCTCCCCATGCGAAAATCATCCATATCGATATCGATCCAACGTCCATCCAGAAGAACGTTCCGGTGAACGTACCGATTGTCGGGGACTGCAAAATCACGCTCCAGCAGTTGAACGCAATGCTGGATCACGAGGATCTGGCCAATGTTTCCGAAAAGAGGAGACCCTGGCTGGATCAAATCCGAGCGTGGAAAGAGACCGCACCCCTGGCGTACACGCAGTGTAAGAACATAAAACCTCAGTTCGTAGTTGAAAAGATTTATGAACTGACTCGGGGAGAGGCCATCATTACCACGGAGGTGGGGCAAAACCAGATGTGGGCCGCGCAATACTACCACTTCGATCGGCCCAACAGCTTCGTTACCTCCGGGGGCTTGGGGTGCATGGGATTTGGCTTGCCTGCGGCCATTGGGGCGCAGACCGCCTGTCCGGGACGTACAGTGGTCGACATCGCCGGAGACGGAAGCATCCAGATGAATATACAGGAACTGGCCACGGCCGTTGAAAACAAGCTGCCGGTAAAGGTGGCCATCCTGAACAACGGCTACCTGGGGATGGTGAGGCAGTGGCAGCAACTGTTCAAGGACCGGCGATACGTGGCCACGGACATGAGCCACGCGCCCGACTTTGTCAAACTGGCCGAAGCCTATGGCGCGGTGGGAATGCGAGCCACCACGCCGGAAGAAGTGGAACCGGTGATAAGAAAGGCTCTGGAACTCGACGCGCCGGTCATTATGGACTTTGTGGTCGAACGCGAAGAATGTGTTTATCCCATGGTACCGGCGGGCGCGGCCATAAAGGACATGCTTCTCGTGTGAGCGCGACGGAAAGCGAAAGGAAGAAGGGAATGAATCAGGAGGAACGGCATACGATCTCGATTTTGGTGGATAACGAGCCGGGGGTGCTGAGCCGGGTGGCGGGCCTTTTCAGTGGCCGCGGGTTCAATATAGCCAGCCTGAATGTGGCGGAGACACTGGAATCCGAGCTATCCCGGATCACTTTGGTCTCGTACGGGGTGGCTCAGATTCAGGAACAGATCAACAAACAGTTGCGTAAGTTGGTAAATGTCGTTAAGGTCACTGATTTTTCGGACAGCGACTGTGTCGAGCGGGAAATGGCGCTTGTCAAGGTGCAGTCCGATGCCGAGCACCGCGCGGAAGTGCTGAGAATCGCGGATATCTTCAGGTGCAAGGTCGTGGACGTCTCGCCAAACGATTATACGATTGAAGTGACTGGAAACAGGGGAAAAATAGAAGCGCTTATAGACCTGCTGAGACCGGTGGGGAGTCTTGAAATCGCTCGGACGGGAGTTATTGCTATGGCGCGAAGCAAAAAGGGGACAAAAAAATGAACATCTTTTATGAAGACAACGCGGATCTCTCATTGTTGAAGGGAATCAAAGTGGCGGTCCTTGGCTTCGGCAGCCAGGGACATGCGCAGGCACAGAACCTCCGGGACAGCGGGGTAGACGTGGTCGTGGGACAGAAGCAGCCCGGGCCCGGTTTCGATCGAGCCAAGAAGCTTGGCTTTGACGTGTTACCCGTTACTGAGGCGGTAGCCATGTCCAAAGTCATCCAGATCCTGGTGCCGGACGAGCGGCAGGCTGCTCTGTACAGAAATGAAATTCTGCCGGGCTTGACCGAAGGGAAGATGCTGATGTTTTCCCATGGCTTCAATATACACTTTGGGCAGATCGATCCGCCTGAGTTTGTGGATGTCGCCATGGTGGCGCCGAAAGGTCCGGGGCACCTGGTCCGAAGGGAATACGAAAGAGGCGCGGGGGTTCCTTCACTGGTAGCCGTTCATCAGGATTTTACCGGCAAGGCGTTGCAGAAGGCGTTGGCCTACGCCAAAGGTATCGGCGCGACTCGAGCCGGCGTCATAGAGACCAGCTTCCGGGATGAGACGGAAACAGACCTCTTTGGTGAACAAGCGGTGCTGTGCGGAGGGGTTTCCAGCCTGATTTGCGCCGGTTTCGAGACTCTAGTGGAAGCGGGCTACGCCCCGGAGATCGCCTACTTCGAATGCCTGCACGAAATGAAACTCATCGTCGACCTTATGTACGAAGGCGGCATCAGCCACATGAGGTACAGCATCAGCGACACGGCGGAATACGGTGACCTGACCCGAGGTAACCGTATCATCGGCCCCGAAGTCCGCGAAGAGATGGAGCTGATTCTCGACGAGATTCAGTCCGGCGAATTCGCAAGGGAATGGATCCTTGAGAACCAGGCAAACAGGCCCGTGATGAATGCCTGGCGCAAGCAGGCGAAAGAACATCCTATCGAAACGATCGGGCGGAAGTTGCGCTCCATGATGGGATGGCTGAAACAGTCCTGACCCACAGAAACCTCCTTTCCGATTCTTTTCTCTGTGCCTACTCCTCACCGGAAACGGATTCCGTTTAAAGAACACTCTTTAAACGCCGTTTTCGGTGACGTGGGTATGTTGGCGGACCCATTGTGTTCAGCAGGGGCGATTGCGCCCCTCACTGGCGCTCGGGAAGTTACGGCGGGGAATGTCGTTCCGGAGCTTGACCGACTCGGAATGAGGTGGCTACTGTGTTCGGGCTTTCGGAATCGAAGCCGCTGGTCGTATGCCGGGCTTTCAGGCAAAACAACGGCGACGACTGAATAGGAATCCGGCAACGGGAATGGAAACACTTGCGCAGGAATGAAATCATGAAGAACGAATACGACATCGCGTTGGTTCCGGGGGACGCTACAGGTCCCGAGGTGGTTGCGGAAGCCGTTAAAGTACTGGAAGCCGTAAGCCGTGTGACGAATGCATCCTTTCGTTTTCAAATATTCGATCTTGGCGGAGAGCGCTACCTGAGAACCGGCGAGTTGCTGTCCAATGGGATCTTAGATGAACTAAGGAGTTTTGATGCCATCCTTTTGGGCGCTATAGGTCATCCGGAGGTGACTCCCGGCATCCTCGAGAAGGAAATACTTCTCAAGATGCGATTTGAAATGGACCTTTACATCAATCTGCGTCCGGTCAAATTGTTTCCCGGCGTGGAGACCCCGCTGAAGAACAAGGGCCCCGAGGATATCGATTTCGTGGTCGTGCGGGAGAACTCGGAAGGGATTTACACCGGAGGCGGGGGCTTTCTACGGAAGGGCACGAAGGACGAGGTGGCGATACAGGAGTCGATAAACACTCGAAAAGGGGTGGATCGGTGCCTTCGCTATGCATTCGAAACGTGCCGCCGCCGGAACGATAGAAAGAAGTTGACGCTGTGCGGAAAAACGAATGTTCTTACGTATGCTTTCGATTTGTGGCAGCGGGCGTTCAATGAGATGGCGCCAGAGTATCCCGACCTGAGCACGGACTACGCCCATGTGGACGCCATCTGCATGTGGATGGTGAAGAATCCGGAGTGGTTTGATGTGATCGTTACGGACAACATGTTCGGAGACATCATAACGGATCTGGGAGCGATCATTCAGGGCGGAATGGGATTGGCGGCCGGGGGAAACATCAATCCCGAGGGCGTCTCCATGTTCGAACCCATCGGTGGTAGCGCTCCGAAGTATGCGGGCAAGAACGAGATCAATCCGATCGCGGCCATCTGTGCGGCCCAGATGATGCTCGAGCACCTGACTTTGCACGAAGGGGCGGATCGAATATCCCGCGCGGTTCGGAAGGCCGTGAGTGAAGACCTCGGGAGCATGAACGCCGGAAAGATGGGCATAGGCACCCGTGAGGTCGGAAGTCTCGTGGCCGGGTACGTGGAGAATCTGTAAGAGATCCCCGTATCGAGCTGTTCAAGCAGTTCAGCGACAGTCGGTCATTCAAGAAATGGTTGCCGAGTCGTGGGAGTAGAATCGGGAATTTCCGTTCATGCTTATGGCAGGGGCGGACCTGCGTGTCCGCCCGGATCTTCTTCCGATCAAAAACGATAGGTCGCATAGACCCGCCAGGTAAGCGGATCTCCCTCAATCAGATCGAAATTCCCGGGCTGCTCGTATTCTTCATTCAACAGGTTATCGATCTTGATACCGGCAACCAGTCCCTCCAGGAGAACATCCTTGACGTACAGGTTCAGGTGAACCAGAAGAACTTCCTCCGCCTTGGGACGCTCGTCCGTTCCCTGGACAATGCGGGCCACTTCGCGGTCACCGAGGTACCGAAGCCGGATCGAAGAGTTCAACGGACCATAGATATTCCAGTAGGCGCCGGCATTAAACATCGTCGATGCTCCCAGATCGTAGCGGTCCTCCCGAAGTCCCTCCAGTTTCACCGGTTCTCCGGTGGATTCAAGGTAGGTAGCGTTGACATACGTGGAAAGGGCGGGGAAGGGGCGATAATGTACTTCCAGCTCGATTCCGTTAATTTTTTCCGTGTCTCTGTTCGAGACCTCGCCTTCGGAATTCTGCTGAATAAGATCTGAAAGCCGATCATGAAAAATGGAGGCCCGAATCTCCGTTTGTTCGGTAATGGACCAGTAGGCCGCCAACTCCGCGCTCTTGATTTCTTCAGCCTTAAGATCCGCAGCCCTCGTCGCCTGGATATTGGCCGGGGTTCTGAAGGCCGTGCCCAATAGTAGTTTAAAGCTCAACATGTCCGTGGCAAACCACGTGGATCCCGCCCGGACGCTGACGTTGTCGTCGTACTCGCTATGAGAATCGAACCGTCCTCCAAACCAGATATCGAAATCTCCCAACCGTTGGCGAAGTTGACCGAACAGCGAATTCAGATTAGAGCTGTAGTCGATTTCAACCGACTTCCGCCCTTGAAACGGGTCCACGGAAACAAACTCCTCCGTGGCGTCGTTGCGTCTGTGGGATGCGCCCACGGTCATCAATCCGTTTCTCCAAAAGGAGCGGTCATAGAGAAGTTCGAGATGGTATGAAAGGTTCTCCTGAGAGAGCTGGTCGGTGCCTTCCTCTTCGTCCAGATCAAAGTGGTTGAGAAATCCATGGAACCTCAAATCGCCTCCAGCCACTTCGTGTTTGAGGTCTGCCTTGAACATGCTGAAAGGGCTTGACCGCTCGCTGGGTTCAACTCGGCCCGCCTGTGTCTCCAACGTATAGTGGTCCTTAAAGTCGGAAAAGCGTCCGGATATGGTGAGTAGATCTTCATAGGAGCAGCGCGCAACCACCTCTGCGTAATGGTCTTTATCAATCGCGCCTTCGAGAAACGGGTTGTCCGGATCATCGCTGCGAGTTCGGTACCGATCGCGAAAGTCGCCCTTCTGAGTGCCGTTCACCGAGACGAACGCGTCCCATCCTTCGTAGGTATCGCCCCATTGGGCGAAACCTCCATATCGATCCGGATTGCCGCCTGAAGAGCCCACCTCGAAACCCTGGAGGTCTTTGCCCTCGAGGGGTACTACGTTCACCACCCCGGAGAATGCGTCGGGACCCCAGAGCACGGAACTTGGACCCCGAACGATCTCGATGCGCTTGACCCATGAAAGGGAAAGCTCATGATCCAGCGGCGGACTTTGGTTCGAAGAATCGTTGCTGAACGGAATGCCGTCATACAGGAACAAGGTGGCGTCACGGACTCCCCTCAAATACGCCCTGCTGCTGCGATCTTCTTGGGCCACATAGAATCCCGGCACAGTGGAGATGGCTTCTCCCAAGGTGTCGTATCCGTAACGTACACGTTCCGAGCGTGTAATCACCGATGCCAAGGCCGGAGCCTCCCGGACACGTTCCTCGCGTTTGGAGGCAATGGAAAGCACCGAAAGGTCCTCACCCACGAACATCAACCGGGTGCTATCCATCTGCCCCCAGGAATCTCCGTTGGACGCACCGACCATGAACACCGCGAATGCGACACCGATGAGCAGGGTTCGAAAATGTGAGAGACCCGGACGAGAAATCACTCTTCTTCATCTCCGCCAATATTCTTGAGTTTCCTTCGAAACTTCGATCGACTGATACCTAACAGCTTCGCCGCAAGCGTCTTGTTATTGTTGGCGGTCGCGAGGGCCTGGCGCACCAAGTCTTTCTCCAACTCTTCAAGACAAATGCCCCCTGTAGGCAGCTCGAAATCGTCCGCAGGTGGACCGCTCGTATCGCGCGCCAAAAACGACAACGTGGATTCGGTGATTTGCGGATCGCTGCCTGCCAGGATCACGGCCCGTTCCATGGCATTAACCAGTTCTCGGACGTTCCCGGGCCAGGAATGCCTCAGTAACAGCCTCTTTGCTCCTTCGGTCAGCTCGGGCTGTGTGTGCATCTCTTGGCGAAACCTTCGGATAAAGTGCTGCGACAGGGGTATGATGGCCTCCGTTCGCTCTCGCAAGGGGGGGATATGAATCGGGAACACATTGATTCGATAGTAAAGGTCTTCCCGGAATTGTTTATCGGCGACCATCCGCGCCAAGTCCTTATTGGTCGCGCAGATTACTCGAACATCCGCAACGATGGGCTTGTTGCCGCCGACCCTCTCGAACGTTTTTTCTTCGAGGGCCCGAAGCACTTTCGCCTGAGCCTCGAATTGAAGGTCTCCGACTTCGTCAAGAAAAAGTGTTCCACCTGAAGCATACTCGAACTTCCCCACTTTTTGGGCGCTGGCGCTGGTGAACGACCCTTTTTCATGGCCGAACAGCTCCGACTCCACGAGGTTGGGAGAAATCGCGGCACAGTTCAAAGCTACGAAGCGATTTCTCGACCGAGGGCTGTTCGCATGAATAAAGCGGGCTACCAGTTCTTTACCTGTACCGGACTCGCCGGTCAACAGGACGGTGGTCTCGGGTTTGCGGGCGACTTTCATTGCGATCTCCATGGTCCTCTTCATGGCTTCCGACACACAGATCAGATCGCTGAGGCCCGCACGTTCCGCGATTTCCTTGCGAAGCCCTTCATTTTCAGACATAAGCTGGGACATTTTCACGACACGTTCGACGGTCATGAGGATGCGGTCTTCTTCAAAAGGTTTCGTGATGTAGTCGATAGCACCTTCTCGCATCATCTCGACAGCCGAATCCACGGACCCAAAAGCGGTGATAAAAACGACCGGATAGGCCGGATCGATCTTCTTGACGTGCCGGTGGAGCGTGATCCCGTCCATTTTCGGCATCTTAAGATCAAGGATCAAGAGATCGTACCGCTTGCTTTGGATTATGGACAAAGCCTCTTCCCCGTCCCTGGCCTGCTCAACAACATGCCCCTTGAGTTCAAGCATAATGGACAGAATATGGCGTACCTTTTCTTCGTCATCAACCACCAAAATCTGAGCCACTCAGTCCTCCATTCTCCGGGGGTTGCTGAGCCAAGGGGAGGGAAATGATAAAAGTGGTACCCTCTTCCGGCTCCGCGGCAACCTCGATTTTTCCACCGTGGGCGGCTATCGCGTTTGATGCGATGGCCAACCCCAAACCGGTGCCCGTAGCTTTTGTTGTATAAAAAGGTTCAAAAATAAGGTCTGCAATTTGAGGAAGCACTCCCGGCCCCCCGTCCGTAATCTCTACAATCCAGTATGCATCTTTGCTGTAAGAACTCAAGGAGACTACACCATCGTCCTTTGATACTTCCACAGCGTTCTTTAAGATATTTTCGACGGCCCTGGTAAACAGGGTTTCATCCAGCAAAACCGCTGACGACTCGTCGGATGCCGTACACGTTATGCGCGGGCCGGCGTTCGCGATGCCCACCCGGAATTTCTCAGCCACTTGTTCCAGCACTCTGTATCCGCAACAGGGTTTCAGATCCGGTCTCTTGGGCTTGGAGAAAAGGAGAAACTCCTCAATCAGCCTGTTGATACGCTGGATTTCTTCCTCTACATACCGCATCATGAGCGCACTCGTCTCGGGAGGAATTCCCGGTTTTTTCAGGATATCCAAGGAACCCTTAATAATGCTCAGCGGATTCTTGAACTCGTGGGTCAGTACCATACTGAATTTACCCACCTCTGCCATGTTCTTCTGTTTAGCCAACTCCTCATAGGTTTCCCGAAGGGCTGTCCTGCTTTCCCGGATCGCTTTCACCATTGAATTGAAGGACTGGGACAGGTGCACGGTCTCCTTTAAATGACCTCCTTCGACAGCCAGATTGAGTTCTCCATTGGCTACACGTTGCGTGGCCACGACTAGATTTCTCAGAGGCGCCAGAATCGAGCGGGCGATGAGCAGCATGAGAAATGCGCCCAGAAGGCACACGCCGACGGCAATAAGGGTGAATTGCGCGTTCAGGGACCTCACCAGGCCTTTGAGGTCTTCATCCGTGTAAAATATGGTGACCTTGCCGAGGATTTTTTCGTTCTGCAGGCCTTCCAGAGGGGAACCGACGCCAAAAATGACGTTCTCCTCGTCCATGCCGGCGCTGGCTACCACGTGGCTCACTTGGTTCGGGGCGGAGTGATTCTTCTTCATCGATTCGGCTATGATGACTCCATTGCTGTTCTCGATGGTCACTTTTACGACGCCTTTTTCCGTCAGGGCATTACTCGTCAGGCGTTCCAGCATGCTTCGTTCGTCAATGAGCAGACCCAATTCGGAGTTGAGGGCGAGGTGCCTGGCCAGGAATTGCATGCGCCCCTCGAAGCGTTCCCGTGCAAATTTTTCTATGATCCGAACTCCCGTATATCCCAATAGCAGCCCTGTCGAGGCTATGAGCAGTAGAACGAAAGACAGCACCCGCGTCAGCAACGATGTCGGACGCCGTGAACCCCTGTTGATACCTTTGATGCTCAAAATACGCTACTCCTCGTCGGATTCTATGATTCGGCCGAGATGGAAACCAAACTTGTCAGCTAGCTTTCTGTTGACTTCTACGGTAACCGGTGGAGGAAGAGGTTTGGATTCCTTGCCACTGAGGATCTCTTTTGCCAGCCGCGCGGTTCTGCGTCCTACTCCCTTATAATCAATGATGAAAGAGAGCAAGGCCCCTTTTTCTGCAAAGAAGCGGTTGTATCCAATGACGGGTACTCCCTTTTTTAAAGCCTCCTTGATGAGAAACGCCACGATGGACTCTGAAACTACCGTGGGGTCCGGTATCATCAGAAGGGCGTCTACGGATTCGAGACGTTCATTCAGCGCGTCCCTGATGTCCTTTTGGGATAGCACCTGCATGGGGACCAAAACCAGATCGTGTTCCCGACCGGCTTTCTGGAATTCATCAATCACTGTCGAGCTGAACTTGGGGTCGTAGAAAACGCCCACTCGACGCACGTCCGGCAAAGCGTTTCTGATGACTTTCGCCTGAAATCGCGCTGGGATATTCAGAGACACGCCGGGTATACCGGCGTCTTTGGGAATAGCGTCTTGAGGATTGAGGACCATGGTGTAGAGGCGGGGTGTATCGCCTGGAATAATGGGCAGTAGACTCAAGGCGTGAGGACCGACGGCTAGAATAAGATCCCATTTTGATTCGAGCAGATCGTCGGGAACGACTCGTTTGGAACGCTGGATCGTTAACTCGATTACCTCGCCGGGCATGAACTCGGAAAAACCTTGTGCAGCCTCAACGTAGGGCCGAATCGATTCCGAAAGGAGAACGGCTGTGCGGATGTCGTCTTCACCGGCAAAGGAGAGCGAAACGATCACCAACAGAAAAATGAGTGTCAATGCCCACTTCAGGGCAAGACATCGCATATTTCTGCGGTTCGGGCACGTCACAGGAGGTTCACTCGTCAGGGCGGAAGATGTTTGCCTATGACCTCGGACTCCTTGATCCCAAGGGGATCCCCCGGCATGATGTTCCCGGGCAGAGTTTGCGGAGGAGCGGCAATCCAGACCCTGTTCATATTAGTATTGCTGCAGTCACTTATCAATCTTCTTACGTCGTACTGCGGTGACCCAAAAAAACAAAAGTGGGTTCAGCGCTTATGCGCCCCCACTTTTGAGAGGAAGGATAAGATTAATGCCCGCCCTGTTCGGATTATTTAGGGCGGTGAGCACGTTCGATATTCTAAAAACCAATAAGCGTGCCACTTAGCGTTTCAGGTAACTCCCCGGATCTCTGGCACTTATGCGCGGCCAGGATTGTGTCTGAACGGTCCGATTCGACCACTGGCGGGCGAAACTAACCACTTCGGGTAACCGGCTCTCTCTTCGCGCCGATTGCGGGTCTTTGGAAATTAACCGGGCGGATGGCAGAGAATGAGGGAACCCGATCATTCGATGTAAAATTCCAGGGTGGATAAGTTCCCAACGGAATTATGCACGTCAACGTCGAAGAACCCTGCTTCTATCCGATACATGCCGGGAGCGTCAAAAGGGGGCTCCGAAGTGGACGGCAGGATGGTGAGTAACTCGCCTGCAAACGTGAACCCTGCAGGGATGTTGACCGACGCAAGCATGGGAGCGGAAGCAGGATGCCATCCCGAGCCGGTCAGATAGTACACTTCGCTCAGCGGCGGAGGAGTGAAAAGATACAAATAGAAGGCTACCTGAATCGATGGTCCCTTGTTTTCGACCCAAGCCGTGATGTGAATCGTATCCGAAGACAAGTAGAAGCTGCGATCCGAAAGTAAAGTCACCCCCGGGCTTGGCAGATTTTGCTCCGCGTAACGCAGGATCGTTCCCGAATCACCCACCGCGAACAGGTCCTGGCGGCTATCGGCCCATACGCTTCTTACGGCAACTGAGGCCGGAAGGATGCTGGGTTGCCAGAGCGCACCGTCATGAAGGTGTCCGCTCCCATCCCTGCCCAGGACAAATAGACTCCTGAGCCCCGTAACACCTACTCCGATCAGGTCGATCGAGAGATTCGAAGGAAACGGCGACCATGTCTTGCCGTCAAACACCAGAATGGTTCCCGAATCGCCTACGGCAACAACATATTGAGAAAGCGCGGAGACTCGGATCCCGGTAATCGCGTTCAGGTCCTCTGAGGTACCAGAGGGTACCTGTTCCCATGAGCGGCCGTCAAACTGAAGAATCAATCCGCCTTGGCCGACTACAAATACCTGACCACGTTCGGATACCCAGACGTCGTTCAGGTCGACGTCTATGCCCATGTCCGGATGATACCATTCAAAACCGTCGTAATAGAGTACAACGCCGTTTTTCCCCACCGCATAGATGGCGTAATAATCCGTAATCGGCGGGCCGTAGACCGCGTTCAAATCCGACGTTACGCCGGATTCCATTGGCGCCCAGCCATTGTCTTGATTGATGAGTATGGTTCCTTCGGCCCCTACGGCGAGGGCGTATTCCCAAGGTGACGCCCAGACCCCGCGCAACTCGAGGTTGACTCCGGACTGCATAGGCGCCCAGGCGCCTCCGTCATAATGAAGAATGACCCCCCCCTTGCCAACGGCGAACACATTTTCCGGGCTGCTGCCGCGAATTGCATTCAAGTCGGATGTGGTAATCACGTTGGTGAGAGGGGACCAGGAACCCTGGTCATAACGATACATATGACCCTGGCTGCCCACGGTCAGAAGACCCGACGCCGGTGTTCCATGAATTGCGTTCGGCGTGAAATCCGGGGGAATGTCGATCCATGACCACGTTCCTTCGTGAAAAGACAGGACTCGATTTTGCCAAACGTCCAATACGGCCAGGGAACCATCCGGCCCTACCGATACCTTTCTGAATTCACTCCATGTGATGTCGCTCAAGCTGGGGTCGTACTTGACGAAACTCCAGGCGGCTCCGTCGTAGTTCAAAACCGTTCCGTCGGATCCAACGGCGTACCCATTGCCGTTCTCGTCGCCTCGTACGTCGAAAAGGGGACTATATGTACCGGTGCTCGATACACTCCATTCCCGCCCGTCATAGTGAAGAATGACGCCGTGGAGAGCTTGATTGCCGTACTGCAGCCCAACGGCCCAAACATCGGAGGGGCCGGTTCCCCAAATGGCGCGCAGTTCGAAGTCTTTCAGTCCGGTCGCCATCTTCAGCCAGTTGGACCCATCATACCTCAATATGACGCCTTCCAATGAATCTTGGGATCGAGATCGACCGACAACGAAGAGATTTTCATCCGAAGATCCCCAAACTCCGGTCAGATCGAAATTGAAGGCCACGGTCGTCATTCGGGACCATGTCTCGCCGTCATAGTGAAGAACCAGGCCTTGCTCCCCCACAGCATAAACGGAATCCGGACGCACTTCCCAAACCGCCGATAGCGTGTTCGAAACTCGTGAATTCCATGAGTTCCACTCGCCGTCCGCATACTGCAGAATCGTCCCCTTCTCTCCAACCAGGAATAAAGAGGATGAGGACGTACCCCCAACGCCGAACAAGGTATTTCCTTGGGGCCAGGGATTAACCCAGCTCCAGGTTCTCCGACCAATGTCGCTGTCGCTCAAATCGCCGAAAACGCTCTGTCCGATGCCCAAACACAGGAAAAGCGCGATGACGGCGTGCAAAAGATGTCTTTTTGTAAGATGCATCGCTCGCCTAATATTCCAATAATGATGGTTGAACGTAAGGGACTAAGAATCAGGCCATGATCCTACTTCGCCGCTTTCGTAATGGATGCAAAAACAATACCAGATCGAAAACCATTAAAAGGCGTTCCAGTAAGGGCGGTTTCAGGGTATGCTCTTTCATCCGGGTCCCGCAGGCGGTCACATCCAACCACTGTCGGCCGAACTCGACCGCTCACAGTTCAATCGCACCCATACCCTGTTTAGATGTACTACAATCAGTTTAACGGATCAAAGCCCTTGTGTAAATTTCATTCGCTTTTAGATGGCCTTTTCCAATCTTCACAACGCGCCGTGAGGCGCGCTCGGCCCCTTCAGATCCAGGGTGCGTCTTAGTCCGGAAGTCGAAGCCTCCCAAGGTGGCGCGGAATCGAGCCTTTCCTGTATGCAGTTCGAGACCGGCGGCATTTAGGCCAATGGTTTTTGGCCTTTAAACCGGATTTCGTTCTTGATATACATGCTATAGAGTGTCCACGGCAGGTTGTAACATAGACTTCTGCATTCCGATTCAAGGCGAGAGACGTATTTTTCGCCTGTTTTGAGCACAAGCGACCAAGAATTCCTATTTGCGTGAATTAGGCGCCGTCTGAGGGAGTAGCGCGGCGCCTTTTTGCTTATTGATGACGACGGAAAACATGGCTCTTCGTGTTGGAACCCTTCTATGGAATCAAGCGCGAAGGGTCTCCTGCGTTCTTGAAGCTTAAACAAGGAGCCCGGGATGACGGCTTTAGTGTTAGTGGTAGCATGCACCATACTTGTTTCCATGCAATGTTCACTTTATGAAGCGGTGTTGTATTCGACCAGAAGAACCGAACTGGAGGCGGCCGTCAAGAGTGACAAACATCCTCGACAGGCGAAAACCCTGATTAAGATGAAACAGACGATAGCGGGCCCTCTGGCCTCGATACTCATTCTGAACACTGTGGCCAACACGGCCGGAGCCACCTTGGCCGGATCCCTGGCGGCCGGTGTTTTAGGACCTCATTGGGTTGTGTCCTTCTCCGTGTGTCTGACCTTGGGCATACTCGTACTTTCTGAGATCCTACCGAAGACCGTGGGAGCCGTGCACTGGCGGAGGCTATGGCCCTATATCGTCACGCCGCTGCAGGCCATGAATATGCTGCTTTTCCCCCTGGTTTGGTTGAGCCTGTCGTTCACACGCTGGTTCACCGGCAAGCAGAAGGGCGCCGTTGTGACAGAGGAGGAAATCCTTGCCATGGTGAGATTGGGCGCCCGACACGGTGAAATCAGCGACATGGAAGGTCGGATGGTGGAAAATATTATCGGCCTTGAAAACAAAAGCGCCAGGGACATAATGACACCTAGAACGGTGATGTTTACACTGGATATTTCCCTATCCGTGGCGAAGGCGTACGAAATGGCCCATGATAAGGGTTTTAACAGGATACCCGTTTATTCGGGAACGGTGGAGAACATACAGGGATACGTTCTCACGAACGAGCTTTCCGGTAGACGCGCGTGGGAACACCCTGAGGAATCGATCAAATCCATCGTAAAGAAGGTTTCGTTTGTTCCGGAAAGCGCCAACTGCCTGGCCCTGCTCAACCAGTTTCTGAGGCGTCGAGAACCGTTGGCCATGGTGGTTGATGAATACGGCGGCATAGCTGGGCTGCTTACCTTGGAAGATCTCATAGAGACCATCATTGGAGAAGAAATCGTGGACGAAACGGACAGAGTGGTGGATCTTCAAGAGCAGGCGCGCAGCCGAGTGAAAGCATTTGCAAGGAAGAAAGATCATTCGAAAACATGAAAGAGAACGCTCACATACATCGGAATGTCTAAGGAGGTTGGCGGATGCATAGAATAAAATTGGCAAACAAAATGATTTTGGGGTTCCTGGTGGTGATTGGACTATGTGCGGGATACGGTTCGGCGGTTTTCTTTCAGGGAACGAATCAGATTATGGCCAGAGTGCCGAATGCGGATGCGGATTTGACGGCGCTAGTCGAAAGACTGCAGACGACGTCGATGGCCGTGGGAGTATTGGGGGCCATCTTGGGATGCCTGGTGTGTTTCTTTCTTGTCAGGCAGGTGGTCTCGCCGATACTGGCGATCAACGCGGCGCTGAAATCCTATTTGGAGAAAGGAAATCCCGTTCGAATCGAAATTCCGAACAAGGATGAATTGGGAATAATGGCATTGTACCTGAACGAGTTGCTGGCGGAAAAGCGGAGAGTTTAGAGCACCAATCGCGCCCGGGCGTCGGGATCGGGCTTGCGGCTTGGGATTGACGCGAAAAGAGGGAGCTTCAGGCGGCGTGCCGGCGCACGGCCGCTTTTCTCGCCAAACACGGCCTCGATTGAAGTGGGTTCTTGCCTTGGGTTGTCCCATATTATACAATGCAATACGAAAGCTTCGCCCAGTCTGTGTGAAGTGACCCGGGATCTGCCGAATCCAACAGCGGCATTAACGTTTTTTCCGAGTTAGGAGTCAGCTCGTGGATACGATCCAAGTAACGTGTTCATGCGGCAAGTCGTATAATCTTCCCGCAAGGTTCGCCGGCCGAAGGGGGAAGTGCCCCGCTTGCGGAAATCCGGTTCAGGTGCCTATGAGCGTTGTCTCTGATGATTCCGAATCCATGGCCGCGGATGCCAAAACATCTCGGCCGTCCCAGGACGTGCGTTCCGGGAAGAAGAGGCCGACGCCGGAGACGGACGCCGAACATGCTGAATCGGCATACGACTCCTCTGGTCAGGCTGAATCCTCGCCTTCGGAACCGGAGGAAGCCGCCAAGGTTAACTCCGGATGGAAGGATTCCCTACTTGCTTCATTTGCCAATCTGAAAGAGGCCGCTTTGGAGAAAGCGGAGTCGCTCCGCGGGTCGGCCCAGGGCAGCTCGAAAGCCGGCTCCCAAGGAGCCAAGAAGGAACCCGACACCAAAAAGCTGGTCCGGAATCTGAAATGGGCCCTGATCGTTCTTCCTGCAATCTGTCTGATCTTTCTGAGTTGGCTCTGGATAAAGGGCTCCCAGGCGGAAAAGGATTACCGGGAAATGATGGCGGCCACCCGGTATCAAGAAAATCTGAGGGTTGTGGAGGGCAAGTACCAAGACTATGTCTCCAAACATCCGAACAGCCGTCATACCGAGGAAATCGGGCAGGCATTGAAGGCACTACCGGATCGCATCGAAAACCGGGAATTCGAAAAGGCCGTGAAGAAGACCGAGGAACTGGGGGAAGATTACGAAGAGCAGGAAAAGACGTTAAAGGACTTCTTGTCCCTTCACCCCAGTGGAAAACATATGAAACAGGTCCGTGAGCTGCTAAAAGAAATCCCGGCAAAGATAGCCAAAAGAGAATTTTTCAGGCTAAAGGGTCAATTGGAACTTCCTATACAGGACCTGAAAAAAGCGGAGAACCTGGTATGGGAATACCTCACCAACTATCCCAAAAGAGGCTTCGAACAGGATGCCAAAGCGTTGCTGGAAGAACTTCCGAGTCGTTACGAGCAGCAGGAATTCAAAAAGCTGAACGAAGAAATCGAGCAGCTTGGGGATCGATACGAAGAAATGGCTCCGCTCTATAGTGCCTATCTTGGAAGGCACATGTATGGAGCGAATTACGCGGAGGTGCAAGAACGTCTGACAAAAATTCCCGATCTCATCGACGACAGGGATTTTCGTACGATTATGGATACGGAATGGGGGAGTCTCGATGCCAAAATGGAAGCCTTACGGGGATATCTGAAAACCCATCCTGAGGGGAAGCATGTTGCTGAGGCCCAAACACTGATTGACCGATATCCCATCGAGTACGCTCAGGAGAAGAAGGCGGAACTGGCCGACCTCGAGGAACGGGGGAGGTTGGAGGAAGCCATCGCACTCTGCCGTGAATTCATGAAAACGTACCCGGATCACCAGGATACTCCCTATTTCAAAAACGCCATCGTACGGTTTGAGCGTTTGCTGATTCCCCAAAGGGCCGGCGGCGACGCTCTGGCCGAGATCAATGCCTATAATTCGTTCATCCGTAGGTACCCTGGCCACGAGGAGACAGAAAAGGCAAAGCAGGAAAGACAGAAGCTCGTGGCTGAATTCGAGGAACGGACCTGGAGTGAGTCGTTGGCTCGGGCGGAGGCTGCATCGGGCGACCCCGCGGCATATAGCCAGGCGCTGAGCGATTACCTGCGTTTGTTTCCAAGTGGCAAATACGTCCAGGAGGCCCGAAACCGGGTGGCAAACGTGGAGGGGAAGGCTCGGACCGCACGCGCTGAGGACGAGTGGGCAAAAACCCTGGCCACGGCAGTGAGCGCAAGTAGTCCCAACGATGGCCTTAAAGTTCTGGAAAATTACTGGGCGACCAATCCCACCGGCGTTCACCGTAAGGAGGCGGAGCAGGAGATCATCCGTATCGAACTCAAGCGCTTTCAGAGCATGGCTCCTTTCGCTTCCGAGGAAGAACCCCAAAAGGTGAATCTAAAAGACGGCTCCAGCTTGACCGGCACGGTGCGCCGGTCGCCCAGCGGCCAAATCGCCCTGACGAGCCTGAGAGGCGATCGTTACTATCTGGGTCCGGATCAGATCAAGGATTTGGAGCTCACGAGCACTGCAAATATGATGCGCCGGTATAATGAAGACTTGAAGCAGTTGACTCTGAAGCGACCGGATGCTTACGCGACGCTGGCGGAATGGTGCGACCGGAATGGATTCAAGGAGAAAGCTCTTTTGTTGAGCGTGATGGCCGCCTATCTTAACCCGGCTGAGAGCGGAGCGGTTCAGCGGTTAAAGGAGGCGAAATTCACGTATGCGAACGGTCGCTGGAAATCATCAGATGGCCTCTGGAGATAGCAGACGCGGGAAGGTCAAGCGCTGAACGGGGTACCTTGACTGTCCTATGTTGAGGTCTACTGCTGTGTATCGCCGATGTGTACTTTTGTCTGTGCCCGGAAGGGAGCCGCTCGAAAGAATGCTGGGGTCGAAGTCTCGGCGGTGGTGAAAAAAAGCCTGCAACCGGTTTGTACCTTTTGAAGGTGCAGGGAGGCGGTTGGCCGAGGGCATTGCATGCCCATGGCGGATGGCTGCGGTTAGCCGAAGTCCGCTATCGCTTGCGGAATACGCTCTGCGTTTCCGGTTCCGAAAACGGAACCCGCTTGGGTCCGGCATTCAGGGGCGCAAAGGCCGTGGTTCAGTGCGAAAATAAGATCTTCCCGGCAGCGTACGGGCTCGGAAAAGTGGGTGACCATTCGACCCAGCTCATCCAGGCTATGGGCGTCGCTGCCGGCGCACTCATGCAAAGAATAGGATTCGCACCAGCGACTTGTTTGTCGGTTTTCCGCATCCAGATTGCGACCGTTGAAAACCTCGATAGCCCGGCACAGCCCCTTACGTACGAGGTACTCTCTGGTGGGCGCAACCTGCCTGCACGGATGAGCGGCCACCGCCGCCCCGCCACAGTCTCCCACCAACCTCAAAAGTGCAGGAGCTGAAAGCCCTGCCGGAAGGCCCTCGAAGGGGCCGAAGAGCAGAAAATGGCCTTCCGGCGTTTCGTATTCCATGCCGAAAATGACGCACAAACCGTCTTCCTGAACTCCTTCTTTGAGATGTCTGCACACTTCCATCGTACCATGATCCGTGATACAGACGCCTTCCAGTCCCATGCTTCTGGCATGACCCAGAATCTCGCTGAACTTAAGCCTGCTGCAGGGAGATATGACGGTATGTACGTGCAGGTCGAATCGCATGCACATATAATGGGTAGTACGGGATCAAAATGCAAATTGATTTTTTCCATACGCTCGTGAGGCTTGGATCGGAAAAACGAATACACATTCACTTTCCATAAAATCCATTGTATAGAATGCTACATCCTGACAGCGCCATAACAGGGTGGACAGACCACGAAAGGATCTCCAATCGGCACCATGGACGAATTATCCCAGATAGACGAAATGGGGGTGATTCACGGCAGGTTTCAAGTCCTGCACAACGATCACCTGAAATATCTGATGGCGGGGTTCCGGCTGTGTCGTCACCTTGTCGTGGGGATCACCAATCCGGACCCATACCTGACCAGGGAAGACAAAGCCGACCCGCTTCGGAGCGATCTTCTGTCCAATCCGCTGACCTATTTCGAGCGGTATCTGATGGTGAAAGCGGTGTTGAGGGAAAAAAGGCTGAGCCCCGAGCGTTTTTCAGTAGTGCCTTTACCCATCAACCTCCCCGAGCTATACAAGTACTATGTCCCCATGGATGCCGTGTTCTTTCTTACGATATACGACGATTGGGGAAGGAAAAAGCTAGAACTCTTCGAGTCATTGGGACTGAAAACACACGTGCTCTGGGAGGTTCCGCCTGAGCGGAAAGGGATCAGCGGCAGAAATCTTCGGTTACGGATGTTGGAAGGACGGTCCTGGGAGCCGCTGATTCCGAAAAGCGTGGCCGATCTGATGAAAGCCTGGGATATCCCTTCCCGACTTCGAATCGGAAAGACATGAGGACGAAACATTTTTTCGAGAAAACCCTTCGCGCATGGCCGCCCGTGAGAGCGCTCATGGATGAACGGGACGAGGCTCGCACCGAGCTGGAGGCTCTGCATGAGTCCCAGGCAAAACTGGCTTTGGAAGTGGATCGCCTGCGGGCCGAACTCCAGCGGATGAAAAACAAATACGAAGGCTTCGTTCCTCCCGGTCACTTCGCGTCCACGATTCCGAACCTCGATGAGATAAAAGAAGCAGAAGATCGGGTGTTTGGAATCCCACCCAGACGCATACCGGGAATTCGTTTGAATGAAGAACAGCAGCTCGAACTTCTTTCCTCGTTTACCGAGTTTTACGAAACAGTCCCATTCCCGAGGAAGCCATCGGAGGGATTCCGCTATTATTTCGATAATCCCGGCTATGGCTATTCGGACGCCATCTTTCTGTATTGCATGATCCGGCACTTGAAACCCAGGCACATCATCGAAGTGGGCTCCGGATATTCGTCCTGTGTTACACTCGATACGAACCGGCTTTTTTTTGACGATTCCATCGATTGCACGTTCATAGAGCCGTACCCTCAGCTCCTGTTATCGCTGATCGACGAGAAAGAGCGGCAGCGGATAAGCATTATTCCCCGGAAGCTTCAAGAGGTTCCGCTGGAGGTTTTCGAAATATTGGAGCCCAATGACATACTGTTCATAGATTCCACGCATATCGTCAAAACGTTCGGCGACGTAAACCGCGTCTTTTTTGAAATTCTTCCGGCCATTGCCTCGGGCGTGTTCGTGCATTTTCACGATATCTGGTATCCTTTCGAATATCCGAAAGAGGCGGTGTATCAGGGTGTGGCGTGGAACGAAATCTACGTGCTTCGGGCGTTTCTGCAGTACAACGAGGCTTTCCGCATCGTGGCGTTCAATACGTTCCTGGAACAACTTTTCCCCGAGCGGTTTCAGGAAAGCCTTCCCATGTGCCTCGAAAACAAAGGCGCCAGCATCTGGATTCAGAAGATGTAACGGCTCTGCGTGCTTACGTTGCCGTTCTCGCAGATCCTTGCAGGCCCCTATCGTCTGTCTGTCCTATCCGAAGAAAGTCATCGTACGTATCCCTGTTCCTCGAGAAACAAAAGGACCTTTTGCGCTGCCTCGATGGGATTGAATTCCCGAGTATCGATGGTGATTTCCGGATTGGCGGGCGGTACGTAGGGATCATCAATGCCGGTGAATCCTTTGATTTTTCCGGCTCTCGCTTTTGCATAGACCCCCTTTGCGTCCCTGAGTTCGCAGGTCTCCAAAGGCGTGGAAAGGTAGACCTCGATATATCCTCCATATTGCGAGATGAGTTCCCGATTATGTCGTCTCGACTCCTCGTAGGGCGCTATGGGTGCGCAGATGGCGATTCCGCCGTTCTTGGTAATCTGGCTTGCCACGAATCCGATCCTTCTGATATTCAAGTCACGGTGTTCTTTGGAGAAATCTAATTCGCTGGACAAGTTCTTCCGTACGATATCGCCATCCAGAAGCGTCACCGGTCGGTCTCGCATTTCCATGAGTTTAACCAGGAGTACTTTGGCCAGAGTCGACTTGCCGGATCCGGAGAGTCCCGTGAGGAAAATCGTGAATCCTTGGGCGGACTTGGGAGGAAATGCGAGCTTGAGTTCCGCCACCACTTCAGGGTAGGTAAACCACTCCGGAAGCTTCAGATCATTTTCCATTCTCCTCAGCAGCTCCGACGGAGACAGCTCGCTCGGCTGCATCTCGGCGCCCAGTTCCTCCGGGGAGACGAACTCCGCTTTTTCCTTCACGTAAACAAACGGTTCGAAGGGGACCATTTTGATCCCTGTCTCGGATTCGTACTCCTCGACCAACTTCCGGGCGGAATGGGGAGGATAAAATCGTTCGGTCCCCGACTGCCCGGCAAAGGGATCGGCGTGATCTCGAGCAACGAGAAAATGGCTGCAGCCAAAATTCTTCCTGACAATGGCCTGCAACAAGGCTTCCCTCGGCCCGGCTTGAATCGAAAACGAGGGCAGAAGCGCCAACATGATAAGATTCTTGGGGAAATTCCTTAGGATTTCGAAGTAACTTCGAACGAGCGCGTAATACCTGGGCTCTCCCGGATCGCCGAGCCCAATGCTGGGATGAATCAGGATACTGCTGTTGGCTTCTCGCGCGGCAGAGAGTATGGCTTCCACGTGAGAGCGATGCAGAAAGTCTTCGGCATGAAATCCGAGCACATTTCGCCATCCGTTTCGCGAAAACCGGCGATGCACTTCCGGCGGTGTGAGCCTGATTTCGTTGAAATCATAGTGAAACGGGAGCTGGATGCCTTCCAGGGAACCGCCCACATACCATGAACCGGTTTCATCGAAGAAGGATCTGACTCCGGGGTGTTTCTCAGGGTCCTCGGTTCCCCAGATACGCAGAGCTTCCTTTCTCAAGTCAGGCTTCCACAGGCTCTTCACCTTCAAGACGGCAAGAATGAACCCTTCTTCATCACGCAGGGCGATCCTCTCGTTCTGGGAAAGCGATTGCGCGCTTTTCTCGGAGATATCCAAACAGATGGGTACCGGCCAGACGGTGTCGTCACTCAGCCTCTGGAAATCCAATACCCGTTCATAATCCTCCTGTGTCAAGTAGCCCGTCAGGGGATAAAAGGCGCGATTGAGCAACAGTTCCAGGTTGCACAACTGTCGCTTGTTTAGATGGATCGAGGGGTACCGCACTGCCTCTGCTTTCAAACTCTCCATGCGCCTGAAATGAACGAGAAGGCTCTCTGAGTGGTTTAGGCTGTCTTTCATGATGCAGGCTTTTGACCTTTCCTGAGGATTCAAGGTTTCCTATTTCTTTATCACATCCCGGATCGGACTAAAATGGTTTAACAATCACCGTCATGAAAAGGGTCGCCGGGAGTTGGCTCTCTGGGTGCTTATTTCTGCGTTGAGGCTTGAACGAGGGGTATGGGAGGGAGTGAAACATACTACAACGATCCACAGTGCAGCGCGGACCTTTGGTCAGGTCGAAAGTGGAATGGCCCTCTGTTTTCTGAGGGCCACAAGCATGTTACGCATCGTCTATCCGGAAGGTCGACTCGCGTGCCGCGGTTCGATTCTCGATAAACCGTTCTATTCCGGTTTCCTGTTCTCTCGTCAGATGCTGAAACTCGAGCCCAGCCCTTCGTGACTCGAGGATAATGCCGTCCGCCAGAGGGGCCAGAGGGATATCATAGACGACCAGGCACTCGAGTTCCCGTACGATGCGCCCCGCACCACTTACGAATAGATCGACCCTAATGACGGCCTTGGAGGTAATGTCGTCATTGAGCGGGAAGTACTCACATCCCAGCCCTCCCCTGCTGATATCCTTAACGATTCCTACGGACTTGAATCCCGGACTCCACATGGCGAGGGTGTCCGCGTCGGGCGGAAAACGGCGCGATCTTCGTTTGTCTGAATTGTCTTGGAGAGAAATCATACCAAACGCTCTACCGGCAATCGGCATCGAGCACCCGCCGCAGGGGTGCTCGCAGACTCTACTCGTGTCGGCGGTAAACAGCCTGCTTACTGTGCGACGTGCCGAGAGCGTTGGGCGGAATTGTTGGTGAGCTACCAGGAAATCAGAAGCCCCCGATCCTTCCCGGCTATTTCAGCCGGCATAAAGCGGGAGCACGCCCGCAATCCGCAGTTTCAAAGGCTAATGTTGGACCTCTCCCCCATGCATCATAACCGGCATCACACACGCTGAATAAACTAAATGTATACTATCCCCAAATGCTTAAATCTGCAATGTTTTTTTTTAACTGTAATACATTTTTCAGAGGCCAAGATCAACATGACCATGCAACCTCGTGGATTCAAACGCATCGATCTTCCTGGATTCGGTGTGCCCGCCCGGAAAACTACACGACCCGAACAAAACCGGGGAGTCAAAGAGCGTAGTCTGCGCATTGGTTCCTTCGCGGCGCGGACAACCGATTGCCCGGGCCGCCTTCCGGCAAACACCATTGATATGTAGCCTGCATCCGGATATAACAGGTGCGTGCCGTGCCGAAATCGAATGAACCTTCAGGGAATCAAAGGACCGTACGACTGGGAAAAGCTCGACTTCCGGAGCTGCACCGAACTACATACGTTGGTGAAACACTCTCTGTAGGATGCGCGAACACTACGATGTTCTTCCCGAAACCTTAACCACGCCTCGCAGGTGGTGCGGTTCATGCTCGAACAGTCTGCGGGAAATCCGGGAATACTCTTTGAAGTCTTCTCGGGAAAGTGGAATTGGGTCTATGGTTAGCCCGTACTGTAACCCTTTGAGCCCACGTTTTTCCCGAACGGTTAACTCGATCCAGTAACGCGGAGTAGATAGATGAGTGGGGATGGACCCTCGGGTGCGGAGTTCGATTTGCTTCCACCTCAAAGAATGATCGATTTCGTAGGAGAAGGCGATTTCAAGGTCGTCGGAGAGACCTTTCTCACCTACTTAAAGAATTTGGCAGGTCTTAAGCCTCATGAAGCCATACTGGATTTAGGATGCGGCTGCGGCCGAATGGCCATACCATTGACTCGATACCTGAATGCAGAAGGCGCCTACCGGGGCTGCGACATCTACAAAGAAGGCGTGGAATGGTGCACTCAACATATCGCTTCGAAGTTCCCGAATTTTCGTTTCGAATGTGTAGATATTTACAACAAAAGATACAATCCCGATGGGAAGGAATCTGCTTCCGTATTTCGGTTTCCCTACA
>JACQYL010000097.1 GCA_016208165.1 Deltaproteobacteria bacterium | reverse complement strand
CTCGGGATGCATACGCTCTCCTGCTGGAAGGATGAAGTCCTCCGGTAGTATGCTCGGCGGCCCTGCCATAATATACGAACCATTCCGGATGAAGCGCTTTGTGGACACTGTTTTGAATGCGCCGACCAAACGGCCGATGGGTTTACGCTTTTCTGTAGGGGCGGTTCGCGAACCGCCCCTACGGACCGCCCGTTGTTCATTTCGTTCTTCCCTGCCCGAATGGGTCAAGTCCGTCCCTTGACTGTTGGCAAACATCTTCTTCACTATTGTCGGAAACGGCTGCACATAGCCCCGTGTTACTTTGTCTCGCTCCCCATCCAAAAAAATATGCTAACTGCACTGGAGCGGAATGCTGCGCATATCTGTATTACAAATTATTTGCAGTTTATGTGCCAGATGCAATAACAGATCTATTTTACAGGAATTCTCCCATCCAGGTCCGTCGCGGATACCTGGATATTGCACAGAAATTGAGCAATCGAAACCGCATGTTGCTGAATAGTTGAGCAAGTCGTACTCACCCCGTCTCTCCTCCTAAAGCGGACCTTCGACCTGAGAACGAAGTATATGCCCGGATGTTCGGGGTGGAGAAGGAAACGATACGAGATTCGGGTCCGATACAATATATAGTATAGCTCGGGATCTCCCGCCGAGTTCACCATAGCTTGCCATATACGTACACAGCGTCGGTGGGGAAAACTTCTGCTCATTTCGACCCGTTCACCCCGAACTGTCCCGACCTTTCCGCCGCTTCAAGTAATCGCATCCGGAGGGGCGGTCTTTCGACAAACTCACGAGGGGCCCCTCCGGAGCAAGGCTTG
This sequence comes from Deltaproteobacteria bacterium, assembly GCA_016208165.1. NCBI lineage: Bacteria > Pseudomonadati > Myxococcota > Myxococcia > Deltaproteobacteria bacterium. The sequence continues at coordinate 44,878 of JACQYL010000097.1, read as the reverse complement.
GGTTACGCGCACACCGGCGGCTTCCTCTGGATCCAGGGTCGCGCCTCCTCGAGCTGCCGGGCCAGGCGCAGCAGCGTGGCCTCGTCCGCGTACCGGCCGGCGAATTGCACGCCCACGGGCAGTCCGTCACCGGTCCAGTGCATGGGCAAGGAGACGGCCGGCTGGCCGCTGATGTTGTACGGAATGGTGAACGCAATGCCGGCCCGCATGAGTTTGCCGAATTCCGCGGCCTTTTCCGGAGCGCAGTTCATGTCGTACACGCCCAGCTTCGCCGGCGGTTGATACACCGTGGGTGTGAGGACCGCGTCGAACGGTTCGCAATCGGCCGCAATCCGTCGTCCGATGAATCGCAGAGTTTCGATGTCCTTGGCGTGTTGAACGCCGCTTTCCTTTTTCCCCAGTTGTATCAAGAGCCATGAGATGGTCTCGAACTCTTCCGCCGTGGCCGGTCTTCCCACGAGCCCCTCGAAACGATCGAGGTCCATGGTGGATAGGACCCGGGCCGCCCGGTTGAAGGTCTTGAGAGCCAGGTTGAAATCAAAGTCGAATGTCATCTCCACCACGTCGTGGCCGAGATCCTCGCAGGTCTTGGCCGTATCCATCACCGCCCGAATGCATTCCGCATGAACGGCGTCCCCGGACATGCACTTGGTCGTGAATCCGATCTTAAGCCGCCCCGGGTCCGAAGACAGGGCTTCGAGAAAGGGAGGTCGCGGGGCCGCGGGCTGATACGGATCGCCGGGCACGGGGCCCGAGATCACGTCCAAAAAGGCGGCCGTATCGCGCACCGTGCGGGTCAGACCGTTGAGGACCACCATGCCGTACCAGCCATCCCCATAGTGGGGACCCAGGGGAACCCGCCCGCGGCTGGGCTTGAGTCCAACCAGTCCGTTGCAGGACGCAGGCATGCGAATCGAGCCGCCCCCGTCGCTCCCGTCGGCCAGCGGAACGATGCGAGCCGCCACCGCCGCGGCGGAACCGCCGCTCGACCCGCCGGGGATATGCTCCACGTTCCAGGGGTTGCGCGTGGGTCCAAACAAGACCGGTTCCGTGGACCCGCTGGAACCCAGCTCCGGCGTGTTCGTCTTTCCGACCAGTATCAGGCCGGCCCGCTTCATGCGTTGGACCACCACGCTGTCTTCGGTGGCGACGTAATCTTTGAGAAACCGGCATGCCCCCGTGGTCGGAATTCCCTCGTACATGGTGAGCAGGTCCTTCATGAGAAACGGCACGCCTGTGAACGGGCCTTCCGGAAGAGGCCCCCGGGCCAGTTGCCTGGCCAGATCGTAGGTCTTGAGGACAACGCAGTTGAGCGCCGGATTGACCCGTTCGATGCGCTCGACGACGATTTCCACCAGCTCGCCGGGCGTCACCTCCCTGCTTCGCACCAGGTCCGCCAAACCTAACGCATCGTAACTGCCGAATGCTTCCGCCAAATCGGTCATGTGTGCTCCTTCTTTGCAATCATCCAATTAACACCCGGATCAGGATTTCGGTCGATCGACCAGAGTGACCAGGTTCTTGAGGGCCTCGCGTTCCGTATTCAGTTCATTGACCGGCGCGTTCCAGTCCGGATAGCCGATGGCCATACCCACGACGATCTGTTTGGAATCCGGGATCCCGACAACGGCTCGAAGTTGCTCCGGATAGTCCACGATGGAGCGTATGATACAGGTCCCCAGCCCGAATTCCAAGGCGGCGTAGGCCAAGGTCCCGGCCATGATGCCGGTATCCACCAGGGGCCAACCGCTGATGAGCGACTTGTCCGTGACCAGGACGACGGCCGCGGGCGCATCGTAAAACCGGTACATGGATTCGGTCCAGGCCTGTATCTTGTCTTTTTCGCCCTTGCCGATCCCCAGAAGTCGAAACATTTGCTTGGCCAAAGCTACCTGGCGGTCACGATACACGCCTCCGAGTCCGGGCGCCGTGCCTTTCTGTTCGGGTATGGCCACTTCAGGGTGAGGAGGAATTCCCGACCGAACCTGTTCCACGTAGGCCTTTCGTAGGGCGTCGAGGGCTTCTCCCATGACCAGGAAGAACTCCCAGGGTTGGGAATTCACGGACGAAGGCGCTCGGACGGCTGCGTTCAACAAGTCCATGAGCGTGTCCAGGGAAACCGGATCGGGTTTATAGGCTCGAACGGACTTTCGGACTCGAATGGCTTCCAGCAATTCCATAACCAAACCTCCATGTTAGGGCGTTTTAGAAAGATTTCGGAGCGTTCCCCATTCTTCCAGCAGGGCCTTGACGGACCGTAACGCGCTCCTTGTGAACACGGTTTCGAGAGCCTTTACAGGTTTTCCGCGCTTCAAGAGGGTCAGGCCGTCCGCCAACGATACCACGAAATTCAGCAGCACGCTGGAATCGCGATAGCAGTCGCTCATGCACATCGTGCAATGGTCCCGAATGAACGGAACGTGCTCGAAGTCATGGATGGAGCCCATTTTGGACGGCCACATGTCGCATCGCCATACATCCAGATTCCAATCCAGGAAGAAATACTTGTAGCCTCCAAAACAGGGAAAGACCTGACGTTCGCCCCGTTGCAGGCGGAGCATATCCTTGAGCGATTCCGAAGGATTGAGCACCCGGAAACGGGATTTCAGGCGGAGAATGTCGTGAAACGCGCCGGCGAGTTCCGCGGGCGTCCGGTGCAGCAAGGAAGAAGTATCCGAAAATACCAGCGACGAGGATCCGATGCTTCGTTTGGGGTAGGAAAAGGTGACGGTCCGGAAACCCAAATCCTCGAGGAAGGAGGCCAACCGGTCGTAATCGTCGACCAGCCTGCTGATGGTAACCGACGCCACGCACTCGATGGATAGTTGGTTCAAGAGCCGGGTGGATTCACGGATGCGCCCGCACACGCCGGGCAACCCCCGATTCTTTTCGTGCGCTTCCTCGGACGAGGCGTCCATGGACACGATCAAGGTCTTGAGCCCGCTTTTCCGGAGAGCTTCCACCGCTTCCGGGCCTAGCCTCGATCCGTTGGTGCACACGGAAGGCCGAATGCCTATTCCCACCGCGTACGCCACCATGTCGTAAAGTCGCGGGTGAAGAAACGGTTCTCCTCCGGAAAGGGTGATGTAACGAACGCCCCTCCCATGCAATATATCGATGGCATGACGGTAGTCGTCATACCCCATGAGCTGGCCCTGCCGCACGCGTTTCTTGTCCACGGCGTAGCTGCAGAAGTCGCACCTCGCGTTGCACCGATTCGTTACGGCGATGTTGCAGATGGCCGGGCCTCCATGGGCCACCATGGTCGCGGTGTTGCGAAACCGGTTACGTGCGCGTGGTCGCATGGGTTTGCTCATTGACCCAAGGTGTTCAAAAGTGTTCCCCCCGTGCATGCTTACGTCCCGTCAACTCCGCCAGGGTTAGGAAACCCGCATCGGGCCGACCGGTCCGGCTTTGTCCGGACATCATTTCCGCCCGGCCGAAAACTCCGAAAACGCGTTGCAAACCTCTTCCGGCCGGACATAATCGATTCTCGGGTGTCCGGGAACCCATTGAAAACGCTGGTAAAACAGCTTCCCTCCGTGGGGCGGCCGCGTGTAGTCGTATGGGGCCAGAGGACGAAACGCTTCCTGCTTGGTGCGGATGTGACGCAGGTTTCCCCGCTCGGACCGGTAGCAGGCCAGCGCTCGTCGCTTGAGCTCGCGTTCACGGCCTTCGAGCATGATGCTGTCTTCTGTCCCATTGGGAGACAGAAATTGCTGGCTCGTCACCTTACCGTTGAAAAAATGATATTCGCTGAATTCCCGGACTTCGGCGAATCCCAGGAGCGTGCTTGCCAGAAAGTTGGCCGTGTCGTGGTCCTGATGGCCGCCTTCGTAGGCCGGAGCCCAGAGGACATCGATCTCGTATTTTTGAATGGCCTGAATCAACGCTTCCCGGGTGTCCTTCAGCCACGTTTTCAACGTGCGCGTGGGGACGTCCCGGAAAAAAGCGGGTTCGATGTCCAAGAGCTTGGCGGCGGACAAGGCTTCATCCTTCCTCTGCCGCACCTTCCGGTCGTAATGGGCCCGCTGCCATATCCACAAGCATTCCCGCGCGGGTACGCCGGTGGTCAGATACGCTCCGAACAGTTTGGCGCCTCCGGCGTGCGCCCGGCCGACCGCCGCGCAGCATCCCACCACTTCGTCGTCCGGATGGGGAATCAGGATCAGAATGCGTTTTCCAACCAAGGGATGCTCCATCCGGCGCAAGTTATGGTGAGAGTGCGCCCCTTCAGCCTTCCTGGCCCAGAGCCGAGCTGGGGCCAGGCTTCGCAGAGCTACGACTTGGCAAGCCCGGCGCTCCCAGGCTCGGAATAGGATGAGGTGCGTTGCTTCCGCCTGGTCGGAGGAATCCGTCTCCGACTCGAAAGGCATAGGATAACACCCTGCGTCGATATATGACCGCGGCTGAGCTTAGCTGAAAACGTCGTTTCTTGGAAGCATTACATGCTGTTTCACAGGGTGGGCGCGAAAAAAACGGGATGCGTTATGGCCGCCTTCCATAACCCCGGGGCGGCTTGCCGAAGAAGCTAGCCACTCTTCGCCAGACCGGCGCCAGATCCTTTTCGAAAACCTCTTTCCAGGTCGGCCACTGCGACTTCATGATCTTGCGCGCCGCTTCACCCATGCGTTTGCTACGGTCCCGATCGTGGATCAGGTTCCGGATTTCCGCGGCCCAGGTTTGGGGAAGGTCCAAGGGAACCAACACGCCGTCCTGTCCATTGTTTTTCACGAGCTGCGCCGCGCCTCCTTCGGCAGGGACCAGCACCGGCAGGCCGGATGCCCTGGCTTCCAGAACCACGTTGGGACACACCTCGATGCGCGACGGAAACGCCAGGGCGTCCGAGCTGGCGTAGAGCCACCCGAGGGTTGAATGGTGCACCACGCCGGGCAGGGTGACCGAGTCGCCGAGTAAGCGTCCGATCGCGCTTTTCTGAGCGCCTTCGCCCACGAACAGGACGTGTATGTGTTCGTCCTGATCCAGGAGCAGGCGCGCCGCTCGGGCCAGGGTCATGACGTTTTTACCCTGGTCCACCCTCCCCGCGAAAATCACGACAAAACGGTCTTCCGCGATACCAAAGGCCTCCTGCAACCGATGCCTGTCACGGAGACGGGGGTGGAACCGTTTGGTGTCAATGCCCCTGCGAAGGAAGGAAACGCCCTTGCCCGGAAAGAGCCGGGCCATGTGTCTCAGGTCTTCGTCCTTGGACACGAAGATCCAACGGCAGCGCTTGGCGAACCGTTCCAACTTCCGGCTCATAAAGGACGAAAAAACATCGTCCAGGTGAAACCGGTCCAGCAGCAGGCGACCGAGGGCCCCGTTTTGTGTGATGTTGCGTATGATATGAGCCGAATATATTTTGGTGTATTTCGGGGTGTCCGTGTGTATGGAAGTGACCAGAGGGATGCCGTGCAGACGGCGCGCGATAAGAGCCGTCTTGGCCATGGCGAAAAACGCGTCGGTCGTATGGATGACGTCATACTGTTTCAAGTACGGAAGCAACCTCGGATGGAAAGGCGCCAGGTCCGTATGATCCGCAACCCCGTCCATGGACCGGAATCGGGACGTGCTCAGAGCAGGCGGGAGGACCACAAAGCGCACATTTTCGGAGAGCATGTAGGCCTTGGGCCCGTCGCCCTGAAAATGGACGGTAAGATCGATTTCGTTCCGAAAAGCTTCGGCGGCTTCCGCGAACCGTTCCCAGCATTTCACCTGGCCTCCGGCCTCGGGGCCCCACTTGAGATCGACCAAAACTCCGACGGAAAGCATACGGTAATCCTTTAATGTGCGCGGAATTCCTCGCGAGAGGAATCCCTGAACGCCTTTTAGTAGCATCTGATTTTATCCGGCCGCTCCCTATGTTTCAAGGCTTCGCGTTCGATGAACAGCCTTTTTTGTAGCCGGGCGATTCCTCATGGTTCGGATTCCGGCTTCAATCCTTCTGCAATCGTTCTTTCAAAAGGAGGCTTGCAAAGGACGTCCGAATGAATAAAGTAGAACTTAAAAACCATGCCGATAAGGATCTCGAGAATGCCTTTACCTGTAAGTGAAATCCTGGAAGACCTGTTCTTTATCGAAAGGGGCTACCTCAATGGAAACCATTTCGTGTACCGGGGCGAGGAGCCGGTGCTCATCGACACGGCTTACAAGGGCGGGTTCCCCGAAACGGAACGCCGGATCCGTGAGTTGGGCGTGGATCCGGCCGCCGTTCGCCTGATTGTAAACACCCACTCCCATTGCGATCACATAGGGGGCAACCGGTTTATACAGGAACGCTCCGGATGCCGCGTGGCGCTGCATCGAATCGGGAAAAGCTTCATCGATTCGCGGAATGCCTGGGCAACGTGGTGGAACTACTTCCACCAGGAAGCTGACTTTTTCGACTGCACCGGAGCGCTGGATGATGGCGATGAACTGGCGGTGGGGCCTCACTGGTTCCAGGTGTATTATACGCCCGGCCACGCTTCGGACGGCATTGTGCTGTACGAACCCAATGAGAAGGTGCTCCTATCCTCGGATACGCTGTGGGAAAAAGACACGGCCGTGTTGACCGAGCGGGTGGAGGGTTCCACTGCGCCTTTTCGCATGATGGAATCGCTCGATCGTATTCGTGAGCTGGACGTGGAAAGGGTCTACCCCGGGCACGGAAAGCCGTTTATGCATTTCCAAAGCGCCGTGGACAGGGCCATGAAGCGGGTCGGAGACCGAATCTCCGATCGCAGGCGCATGGGGTGGGACGTGCTCAAGAAGATTACCGTTTATACACTGCTTATGCGAGGCGAAGCTGAAGAAAGCACGTTCTTTTCCACGTTGATGAAAACGGTCTGGTTCAGGGAAACCGTGGATCTATATTTTGACGGCGACTATGAAACAACGTATCATGAGACCATGAACGGGTTGACGCACAGGGGAGTGCTTCGCCGGGAAGGCGGCGCCCTGTTCACAACGGTTAAGCCCTGAATGGTCTCCCGTCCCGGGGATTCGATCGAGGATGGAACACGGTCCCGCGTTCGGCCGATCCCTCGGTTGGCCGGGCGAAAAGGAAGGTTCCGGTTTTTGTACGAGCGATTGCGGTTATTCATTGAATTTTGTATGCGGTTCATTTCGGTGGGCGCGATCCATCTCCTTGATTCGCATGCGAGCCTGTGGAAAGGAGCCCTTGCATGAGCAACCAGAAAGTTCCGGTAAAAGTGTATACGCTCAGTACGTGCAGTCACTGTAAGAGCACCAAGAAGCTGTTGGGAGATTGTGAGGTCCAGTACGAATTTGTCGATGTGGATCTGCTGGATGGAGACGAGCGAAACGCGATCCTTGAGGACGTCAAGAAGTTCAATCCCAAGTGTACGTTTCCCACGATCATCATCGGGGATAAGGTGATTGTCGGATACAAAGAAGACCAGATCAAGGAGGCGCTCGGATTATGACGACCCAGGTGGAGCAGCTCTACGAAATGCTCAAAAAGACTCAAGAAGCGAAGGGCTACTACTTCAACGAGGACAGGGAACGGACCTTCGACCTGTTGGAAGCCTTGCTTACGAACAAGGAACGATACGGGTATATGTGCTGTCCCTGCCTGCTCTCCTCCGGAGATCGGGAATGGGACAAAGACATCATCTGTCCCTGTGTCTATCGGGTTCAGGACGTGAAGGAATACGGAAGCTGCTACTGCAATCTGTACGTGTCCAAGGAATGGAACGAGGGCAAAATTCCCCGCGAATACGTACCCGAACGACGGCCCGCGGAGAAGTTTCGATTTTAGAGTGCCTTGAATTGTTGGATTTCGCGTTGCTCAACCCAACCGGCCCAGCATCCGTGGGTTGGGTTAGCGAGCGAAACGAGCGTAACCCAACATGTCCAATATCTCAATGTTGAAGCCCGGGCACATCCGATACCATCGCAAAGCAAATAGGCGGCGCCAAGCGTGATGGGGTTGCCTATGTGGCTTGAATTGTTGGGTTTCGCTGTGCTCAACCCAACCTACCGGCCCGCCATCCGTAGGTTGGGTTAGCGAGCGAAGCGAGTAACCCAACATAAATTAAGACCCCCTGGGGTTCTATGTTGATGGGCGAGCCAAGCGAGCGCAACCCAACATGTCCCTCAACCGTTTCCCCCTCGTTGATAAACCAGCCCCGTAGCGAAATCATCATCGAGCACCAGATTCATAGCCGCGCGGAAATTCGAGGGATCGTGCCCTTCCGGAATGGGGTGGACCCATTCTTTCAGATGATCCCAGGTCTTGTATTCCTTATCGAAAGTGACGCAGGACGTGTACACGTGCAAAAAGGAGAAACCCGGGTGCCGGATGCCCTGCGCCATGATTTCACCGATCCGCCCGGGTTCGCCCGCGAACAGGCGGGCCACGAAGGAGGCGCCGTAGGACAGAGCCATCAGCGTCGCGTTCAGGGGGCGTTCCGTGGTGCCGGAGGGAGACACCTTGGTTTTGAACCCGGTCGGCGAACTGGGCGACGGTTGCCCTTTGGTAAGGCCGTAAATGGAGTTGTCGAACAACACATAGCTGATATTGACGTCCTTTCGGGACGCATGCGGCAAGTGCCCGCCTCCGATGCCCAGTCCATCGCCATCCCCTCCAACAGCCAGCACGGTAAGCTCCGGATTCGCCAGTTTGACTCCCGTGGCCACGGGAAGGGATCTTCCATGAGTCGTGTGGAGTCCGTACGTGTTCGAGAAGAACGGATAGCGTCCGGCGCACCCGATGCCCGAAACCACGACCACCTTATGGTGCGGAATGCCCAATTGCCAAAGCGCCGCGTTGATGCCCGCATGAATCCCGAAATAGCCGCATCCGGGGCACCACGTGGGAAGCTGGCCGGAGCGAAAGGAGAAGAGCTTCGAATCTTCGATGCGTCTAATTTGCTCGGCAAGCACTGGACCCGGTGTTTTCATGAATCGGTTTCTCCCAAAATTTCGAGAATCTTCTTGTATATAACGGACGGCGGCATGGGCAATCCCGTGACCCTGTTCAATCGAATCACTTCTTTCCTGTGAAGATGACCGATAAGATTGGCCAACTGACCCTCGAAATTCAGTTCGGCGATGAGTACCTCGTCGCAGCGGGACATGAAGTCTCGGATCGCATCTTCATGATAGGGATAGATCGAAGTGAGCTTCAACGCGCCCACCTTGAGACCCCGTTCACAGGCCCGGTTTACCGCCTCGTGCACGGATCCGAAATTGCTTCCCCAACCCACGACCCCGAGATCCATCCGGCCGACGGGCGCCTGCTCGACGGGCGATGGAAGATCCTCGAGGGCCGAACGGAGCTTTCGATACCGTTTTTCGGTCATCTTCGAATGATTCTCGGGGGTGTAGTCCGGCAGGCCTTTTTCGGTGTGTTCCAGGCCCGTGGCCGTGAATATATACCCTTCCATGCCGGGGAGCGCCCTCGGCGATACGCCGGATTCCGTGATCTTGAAACGGCGGTACGGCTCTTTTGCGTCGGGATCGGGGTACACGGTCATGTCCTTCCCATCGCCGTCGCCCGCAACCGGCGGCGGAACGCTTTCCACCCGGTTGTCCAGGAAGAAATCCGTAAGCACGATGACGGGAATCTGGTATTTTTCCGCCAATTGAAAGCTTTTCATCGTCAGGTGGTAGCATTCCAGAACGTCCGTAGGAGCGATGACAATGCGGGCCGAATCGCCGGGGCCGCCGAACACGGCGGCATGGAGATCCGATTGTTCGGTTTTGGTGGGGAGTCCGGTGGCCGGACCGCCTCGCTGAGCGTCGACGATCACGGCCGGCGTTTCAGACATCACCCCGTGGGTGATCAATTCGGTCATGAGGGCGAATCCGGGACCGGAGGTGGCGGTCATGGAACGTTTTCCCGCGAAAAACCCGCCCAGTACAGCCCCGATGGAAGCGATTTCATCTTCCATCTGCATCAGCCTTCCACCTCTTTCCGGAAGCTTCTTGGCCAGATACTCCATAATGGGCGTGGCCGGAGTGATGGGATACCCGAAATACAGATGTAAACCCGCGTCCAATGCTCCCTCGGCAATGGCCGTGTTTCCCGACAACATGACGATATCCGGTCCTTCTTTCCGGGGAGGAAACGAAATGGGATCCCGGAGACGTTCGGAGAACCGTTCCTGCGCATAGGCATATCCGGCCTGGAAGCAGCGAACGTTGGACTCCACGACCTTTTGACCTTTGGATTTGAACTTTTTGACGATGGCCTGCTGGAAGAGTTCCGAAGGGACCTGGAACACGGCCGCGAATCCGCCCAACGCCACTAGGTTTCTGCCCCGGTCGCTTCCGGCGGCTTGAGCGGCCAGGTCGGAGAACGGCATGCCGAACAGAGCCGTGGTGGGCTCGACATGGGCCGCGAGGGACGATTCCTCCGGCACCGGAGCCGGGGGGCGATTGTCGAAAAACACCGCCGAAAGGTCTGTAAGGAACGGTACTCTGGACAGGGACTGCTCGTCATTCAGAGAGATGAGCACGTGGGTATGTTCCTCGAGGGCCGTTCGGCGCTCGTGTCCAATGCGGGACCGTGTAACGCATCGGCCGAAGCCTCTTATTTCGGCCGGATAGGAATCGAAGGCCAGAACGGAAAGGCCGCCCCGGGACATACCCTCGTTGATCAATCCGCCCGCTGCGATAGTGCCGTCTCCGGCCATGCCGCACACTTCCACCGTGATGTCCAGTTTGGACATATCAGAAATCCCTCCACCAGGACGTGTTCACTCGGACATCGTCGCACACGATGCTCTCGCCTTTTGATTCGGCTTTCATCTTCTCGCCCAATAGATTCAAGGCGGCGATGCGGCCTAGGTTCACCGCGTTGTCATGCCCGATACTCACCCAGTAGTCCCGGATGTGCGCATGGTAGACCTGGGCGCAGTCGCCTGCCGCGTATACGCCTTCAAGGCCGGCGTTCAACGTTTCGTCGACCAGCACGCCGCGTTCGATGGTTAGACCCGAGCGGGCCAAAAAGCGAACATGGGGCACGAGGCCGAAAAACGCACCCACCAGACCCACGTGGAATCGTTCGCGGTCGAGCGTCACTTCGAATAGTTCCTCGTTGACGCGGGTCACGCTTCGGAGCTTTCGCCCCTCGAGAACCTTCACTCCCTGGAGACTCAATCGGTGGGCCGCCTCCTGGAACACTTCCGGCTTGCAGCGGACCGGCCAGAAAGCGTCCTCGTTCAACACGAAGCGCACTTCTTTTCCCAGCCGGAGCAATGTCTTTGTAACGGCCAGGGAAGTCAGATCTCCGCCTATGATCAATACCGAATCCGCACGGCGCAGGCGATCGATCCATGTGCGGGCGTCCGAGAAGGTTTTGAAGGTCAGCAGCAGGTCCCTGAACACGAGCAACGGCTCGGGGATTCTCGGTTTGCCGCCTACCGCCAGAATCAAACCGCTGAAACGGACCGTTTCCTTGTGATCGAGCAGGACGTTTCGCTTCGAGAAATCCACGGCTACAACCCGCTGTCCCAGGCGAAGTTTGATCCGGTGGGTCCGGTAATGATCGAGAGACGCCGCGTACACCTCGTCTTCCGGAAGAGTCCCGGCAACAAAGTCGGGCAGGAGGTGGGGCCGATAGAAGCGCTCGTGTTCGGCGCTGATTATGGTGATTCGGGCTTCCGGAACCTTTTGCCTCAATGTCAATGCGGCCTGGTTCCCGGCCGGTCCGTTTCCGATAATGACGAAATGCTCGTCATGCATGGTTCGCACCTTCTTCATGGATTCGTTCCACCCGTTCCACTCGCGTCACGGATATACAATCCACCGGACACACACGAACGCACTCGCCACACCGTATGCAGCGGGAGTTGTCGATGACCACGGCATTGACTTCACGCCAGTCGGCGGTTTCTTCAAGGCCGATCACGGCTCCGTCGTCATTGAGCTGGATCCGGCTGACGAGCTTAATGCAATCCCTGGGAGCTACGTCAATGCAGTACCGGCAGTAAATGCATCGGTTCATATCTATTTCGTAGTGCAGGTAGCACAGGTAGCAACGTTTCGCCTCCTCGGAAGCCTGTTCCCCGGAAAAGCCCGTTTCCACTTCCATGGAGCCGCCCTCGAGACGCGCACCCACGGGTTCCACGGTGGGCATCTCCTGTCTGGGCAGATAGTCCCAACTCCGTTGCCGGTCCGTGGCGTTCGTGTCTTCCTGGCGAACGCATGTCCGACGAAAGACCCTTCCCGTCAAGTCTTCGGCGATGCGTTCAGCCGCTTCCCGACCGCCGGCAATGGCCTGGATCACCGTCGAAGGTCCCGTCTTGTAATCACCGGCCACGTATAGGCCGGAAACGGAGGTTCGAACCTGATCGGTGGACACCTCGAGTCGGCCGTCGCGATTCCCGTCGCCGGGAAAAGGGAAGGGTGCGGGCTTTTGCCCCACAGCCACGACAACGGTATCCGCCGGCAGGACGAACCCGCTCCCCTCGATGGCCTCGATCCGGCGCCGTCCGTCCGGTCCGAAGCCTGCGGGTCGGGTTCGGAGAAACTCCACCCCTTCCACCCGATCCCGGCCGAGGATGCGGCTCGATGTCATCAGCGTCAGAATACGGATCCCCTCCTTCTTGGCTTGAAAAATCTCGTCTTCGGTGACGGTAAAGTCCTCTTCCGTTCTCCGGATGCAGATGGCCACGTCTTCCGCCCCTGAGCGTAGAGCCGTTCGGGCGCAGTCGAAGGCGGTAAACCCTGCCCCCAGGACCAGCACCCGTCTTCCCAATTCGGGTAAACGGAGGGCCTCGAGGTCCATCATCATGTCCAGGCCCGTCAGCACGCCCGGCAGCTCCTCGCCCGGAACACCCAACCCTCCTGGAACATAACATCCGGCAGCGAGTAGAACGGCGTCATACCGATCGAGAAGCTCCCGAAGCGAGATATCGCTTCCCACCCGGCACCCGGTTTTCAGCGTGATTCCCAGTTCAAGAATGGCCTCAATCTCGGCCTTCAGGACGTCCCGGGGAAGTCGAAATCGAGGTATGCCGTATTTCAGCATGCCTCCGGGCTCGTCGAAAGCCTCCAGGAGGGTCACCTTCATGCCGATGGCGGCCAGGTCATGAGCCGCGGCCAGTCCCGCCGGACCCGCTCCCACGATGGCGATCGTCTTCTCCATGGACGGAGATACGCGCTCGAGACCCGCAGGCGCGGAACGAAAGTCCGCGGCAGCCCGTTTGATGTGGCAGATGTTCACCGGCTTGCCCAGTTCGGGCTCTCCGTGGCGGCATCGGTCTTCGCACGGACGTGAACAGATGCGTCCCAGAACCCCCGGTAATAGGTTGGCCGTCCGGTTGATTTGGTAACTCTCGTCGTAGCGATGCTCGAACAGGCATCGGATGTACGCCGGTATATTGGTGGCCGCCGGGCATCCGGCCTGGCACGGAACATTGACGTCCATATAGTAGGCATCCGCGGCATCCGTCGAGTAGGCAACGGCGGGTGCTTCCGCGGCCTTGTCCTTGTTCTCTTTGGGATAGGCGCCGGTTGTTTTGATATCCGGCTCGCTTGTATGTCAGGTCCGAGAGGGAACCAGGTCCTTCCGGACTTCATTGGCATCCAAGTGAAGTATGTATAGACGGTCCTGAACGTGCGATCAGTTTATCTACGGGGGGGCCTCAAGGCAACCTCTTTTCAGTGGGCAGGCGCGGAGCCGCCCCCACCTTGGATACCCTAACGGAGAAGCTTCCGGGGAATTTCCCGTGACTTCCGGATTCGAGCCGTCCCGAGGGGCGGCTCCGGTCTGAAACGATCGGGTCAAGGGCTGTTCCAAGCAGGCGCCTTTGAAGGATCAGCCGACATCGGCCGGGTGCATAGGTGACGGCGGAATAGGATGTGCGTTTATCCACGGTATTACATGGATGTTTGATGTACTGAGTATATGATATCTTAACTATATGAAGAGGGTCCCTCGCATGTCCAGGTTATTGTATTCGACCGCAGAAATGAAGGCTTCTTCATCCCGAGCTGATCTATCTGAACATGCTCGCCTGTTCGTGGAAAACATCCATCCCGCGTGGCGTATTCATGAAGAGCAAGCATCAACGGAGCATTTGCCGGGAACTTGTCCTCAGCTTCAATACTGTACTTCCGTCATCTATCTGAATTTATGTTCTTGACACCTTTGGCCGTTTTTATAATGATAAGCGACAGTTTTTGATGATCAGGGAATAGGGGTTAAGAAATCGTTTCGCCTTTCTTTCTATTCGCCAATACTAAGACGAGGATTCCATAACTAAAGATATTCCATGCCGCATCCGATATTAGAGACAAACCAGTATATCACAGAGGCAGCGGAAAGTCTTCTTGTACCAAAAGGAAGAATCAGGAGTACTTCAAGGCCATAAACGATTCTGAAGACAGTTCGAATCCCACACCGGCCAAGGAACGCCGATACGTTCGTAGAAATGTCGAAGTTTAGTAACAAGCGTAACAAATTTAAATGGTTAGATAGTTAAAGAGAGGCTTTTTAGTTGAATCGCGATCCCGTTCAAGACGTCCGGTGCATTCGGTTTCGGAGGAAACATGTTTTTTGTGCCTAAGATTCTTGTCGTAGACGATGACCCGTTGATGTGTGGCAGTCTAAAAGAACTCCTGACGCGACAGGGGTACGAGGTGACGGCCTGTACGAGCGGGCGCGAGGCGTTGGAGCTTATCAGCCGCGTCTCGTTCGATTTGGCGCTGTTGGATATCGTCATACCGGACATCAGTGGTTACGGCGTGATGGATTATATACAGCGTCACAGCCCCCAGACGCTGGTGGTTACCATCACGGGATACGTGTCTGTGGAATCGGTGTTGGAGGTCTTGCGCAGAGGCGCCTACGATTACCTGAAGAAACCTTTTGAACTGGAAGAACTGCTCAAAGTAATCGAGAATGCGACGAACCACAAGCGACTGGAAAGCGAACGAAAGCGGGCTGAAGACGCGCTCCGGGAGAGTGAAGAGCGCTATCGGACCCTTGTTGAAAACATCGATATCGGCATCACGCTGATGGATGCGCGTCATACCATCATCATGACCAATTCGGCTCAAGGTCGCATGTTCGAGAATTCGCCTTCCGCCCTGGTCGGGAACAAGTGTTACCGGGAATTCAGAAGACGCGATGCCGTTTGCAGCGAGTGTCCCGGCGTTCGCGCCATGGCCGCCGGCTTGCCTGCGGAGATGGAACGTGAAATCATCAAGAAGGACGGCAGCCGATCCGATTTGAAGGTTCATGCGTTTCCGACGTTCGGGAAAGACGGAACCGTTTCCGGTTTTATTTACGTTATTGAAGACATCACTGAAGCAAAACTGTTGCAGAGGCAGTTGGCCACCAGTGAAAAACTGGCTTCTCTGGGGCTGCTCATGTCCGGAATTGCTCACGAAATCAATAATCCCAACAACTTCATCAGCTTTAATATTCCCATTCTTCGCGATTACTTGAAAGAACTCCTCCCCATTATGGACAAGCATGCGGAGAAACGCCCGAATTACCAATTGTTCGGCATGTCGTATCCGGAATTCAGGCGAGACCTTTTCCGGCTTCTGGATAATCTCGAACATGGCTCCAACCGCATCAGCGCCACCATTTCCAGCCTGAACGAGTTTGCCAGGGAAAGCTCGCAGGACAAAGGTCAATGGATCGACTTGCGTCACGTGATCGATAAAGGTGTCGCTATTTGCCGGGGAGAGATTAAGAAAAGGGTCAAGTCGTTTGAATTGGATGTCCAGGAAGGCCTGTCTCCGGTATACACCAACCCGGAGGCTTTGGAACAAATATTGATCAATCTATTGATCAATGCGGCTCAGGCCATGGACAAGGATGGGTCGTGGGTGAAACTTTCCATTCGAGATCGGGAAACCGCACAGGATGAATTGATCATCGAAGTGAGCGACAATGGATGCGGGATCGAAGAGGGTCATATACGGAAGATCTTCGATCCGTTTTACACTACCAAGGGCGCCGGTGTAGGAACGGGCCTCGGCCTTTACGTATGCCACAGTATTGTCGAGCGGGAGGGATGGCGCATCGAGGTGGAAAGCCAGGCCGGCATTGGGAGCAAGTTCAGGCTGGTGCTGCCCAGGACCACCAAACATCTTTGGAAGAATGAACATCTCAGTGCGTTTTGTGACCTCAGAACAGACCCCGTAGCAGTGCATGAAGAACCCCGCATGGCTGTTTAACAGCCCGTTGAAATAGCGGGGTTGTTACAGGCCGTCGAAAAACGATGAGATGCAAGGCGCGCAAATCCCGAGGAATGAGTCGTACATAGAGTACGTCGCAGTGACGAGGGTTGAAGCGGAACGCCGCAGATCGCGTTTTTCAACAGCCTGTAAAGCGCAGCGCCTTGAAGTGTGGATACGTGTCCGCCGTGCTCCCTAGGGAACGTCCCTGTAGGGCGCGCCCGCCTCTTTTTTGACCAAGAGGACTTTCGCTTCCTCTTTCAAGTCGGGTTCATTCCGAATGAGCAACAACATACTTGTCATAGACGACGAACGGGACTTCCTCGAAAGCGTTCGGAGAGGGCTGATTACCGCCGGCTTCAAAGGCGTTCGGATCGAAAGCGATCCGATACGGGCGGCTGAGCTGTTTCGGGGGGAAGATCGGTTTGACCTGGCTCTGATCGATATCACCATGCCGGGGATGAGCGGCATCGAACTGCTCGAATTTATCCGTGCTCAGAGCCCGCATACCGAATGCATCATGGTCACGGCGCTCAATGAAGCTCGAATGGCCGTGGAAAGCATCAGGAAAGGGGCTTACGAATATCTGGTCAAGCCGGTGTCCAGAGATGACCTGATCCAGGCGGTTGATCGAGCGTTGGAACGGAAGCGGTTCCTGGACATTCTCCACCTTTCAAAGCGGAACGTTCCTCCGGGTCTGGAACATAAAGAGGCGTTTCTTCCCATCATCACACAGTCCAAGAAATTGATCCGGGTGCTGAAGGAAGCGGAACTGCATGCTCCAAGCAACGTGCCCGTATTGATCACGGGGGAAAGCGGCACGGGCAAGGAACTGTTGGCCAGAGCCATTCATTTGGCGAGCCCACGAGCAAGCCGCGTGTTCACCGCCGTAAACATGGCGTCTCTGACAGGCACCCTATTTGAGGCCGAATTCTTCGGACATACCAGAGGCTCGTTCACCGGGGCGGACCGGGAGCGTTCGGGGTACATCGAGCAAACCAACAATGGGACACTGTTTCTCGACGAGATCGGAGTATTGCCTCCCGAAATGCAGGGGAAGCTCCATCGGGTGCTGCAGGAAGGGGAATATCTCAAGTTGGGAAGCAGCCAGCCCAGAAAGGCGGACATCCGCTTTGTCGCCGCCACCAACGAGGATTTGGAGCAATTGATGGCGGCCGGCCGATTTCGTAAGGACCTGTACTATCGCCTCAAGGGTGCATGGCTCCACCTGCCTCCGCTCAGAGAGCGTAAAGAGGACATTCCCCTGTTGGTCGACGCGTTCCTTGGTGAACTGGCCGGCGATCCGGAAAAGGTTCACGTCGAGGACGATGCCATGTCTATGCTCATGACCTACGACTATCCCGGTAATATCAGAGAACTCAGATCCATTCTTCACTCGGCGTTGAACCTGGCGCAAGGAGGTTCGATCAGACCCGGCTTACTTCCCGAGAACGTGCGAAAGCGGAAGGTTCAGGCGAAAGACAGCTTTCAGGACGGTTCCCCGCGGATGAAGCCATTGGCGGATGTGGAAAGAGATCATATTCTGAGGGCTTATCAGGTGGCGGGCAGGAACAAGAGCCGGACGGCCAAGCTGTTGGGTATCGGACTCAATACGCTTCGAAGAAAGCTGGAGTCGTATGGCGAATGACCGATGCCGGAAGCAACGGGGATATGACCAAAATGAACTACTCCAAAATGGCGCGATTCCGTCTAACCCGTTGACAAGAGCACCTTATTTATAGACATGCCCCAATTTGGCGCCTGCGGTCCGGCATAATGGAAATGCCCGGCGACGCATCATCGACCCCTCTCTATTCATTAAGTCATTAAAATCCTTCAGCTATTTAAGACAAAGCGCAGGTTTGGTTTTCGTGGCACACTAGTTGCTTTCCTCCATGGAACGCCCGGCCTGGGCCGTGAATCACCGTACTCGCGGATACACACGCGGACCCCTCAAAAGAGATAGGGATGAGCGCGACTGTTTCGCACTATATGTCCGGTTTCAAATATTGAATGGAGCCATATGTGAGTGAAATGAAGACGGATGCGATTGGGGAACGAGCAATAGGATGGATAATTGATCTGTTTCCACTGAAATTGGCATCGGCCCGTCACGCATGGATATTTCTTACATCACAGAAAGGGGAACGCCGATGGTCTTGTTGGTAGTCGACGATGAAGCGGTCCAGTTGGAAAGTCTGAGAAGAGGGTTGCGGAGCAAGGGGTATGACTTCGTTGGAGCCAAAAGCGGACAGGAGGCCCTGGATGTGTTGAAAAGCGTTGCCGGCGAAGGTGTCGGAATGGTGATCACGGATTACGCCATGCCGGACATGAACGGCATCGAACTCCTCAACCGCGTACGTTCCGTCCGTAAGACATTGCCTTTTATACTGATGACAGCCTATGGGGATAAACAGATCGTTATTAATGCACTACGAAGCGGCTGTCAGGGGTATATCGAAAAGCCTTTCACCCTGGAACAACTGCTGGATGAGATCCAGCGGACGGTGGTCATCTCCGGGCAGGAGGAGACTCATCAGGAATTGTGCGAACGTGTCCAAAAACTCGTACATCAAATTAACAATCCGTTGGTGTGTATCATAGGAAGCGCCGAACTGGCGAGTTGTCATATAGACGATTCCGAAGTGATCAAGAAGAACATCCATCGGATACTCGAGTCCACGGATAGGATCAGTAAAATAAATGAAGAAATCCTTAAGCTGGGCAGAAAGGATATCGACAAATCGACACTTGTAGATATTAATGGTTTGTTAGAAGAATGTTTAAGCATGTTCAATGGGTTAATGATACTCAAGGGAATTGAACTGAAGAAAGAACTGACTCTAGGCGAGGTGAACCTATTTGCGGACAAATTCGGCCTCCAGCAGCTCTTTAACAACATACTGCTAAACGCCATTGACGCGATGGAGGGTAAAGTAGGAAAGACCTTGCGAGTAACGACCTCAATAGACAAAAACCGTTCGTTCATAAGCGCGTGCATTGAAGACACGGGCTGCGGGATCCCTGAAAATGCCATCGAAACGATCTTTTCGCCTTATGTTACAACCAAGGACAAAGGGACGGGCCTCGGATTGGCGGTGGCGAAAAACGTGGTGGAAAAACACGACGGAAGAATCGATGTGGAAAGTCAGCCGGGGAAAGGCACTCTGTTTCGAATAACGCTTCCGACAGGAGGGAGGGCCAATATGTGATGGAAGTTTCCACCGTTTACCGGTGGAGAACTCAGAAGTGAAGTCGCCTACAGGACGGCTTGAAGGCGGGAAAAAGGCTCGAAAACGAGCAGAATGGATGCCCGAGGGGGTTTTCTTACTGCGCATTGACATGATACAGTATTTGCCAATATCCGTTGAACCTTAGAATGAGGGCATCTGCCGATGAAACACCCGTTGACCGTCGACGAAATGATGGAAAGTGTGAGGAACCTGCCGACTTTGCCCGGCATTGCTATCAGGATCATGGAGGCGGTTCGGAAGGACAACTCGACGCTGAAGGAGATATCGGATATTTTATCCGTGGATCCTCCTCTGAGCGCCAAGATACTCAAGGCCGTAAATTCCCCTTTGTACTGCCTGGTCAGACCTGTCACGTCGGTCCATCACGCCGTGACGCTTTTGGGGACCAACGTCGTCAAGAATCTGGCATTGAGCTTCTCCATCGTGCAAACGAACCACAAGAGCGGAGGGGCGGACAGCGGATTCGACTATGCCCTGTTCTGGAAGACATCCATCATCAGCGCCGTTACATCGAAACTCATGATGAAAAAAATACGCCCTGAGACGGCGGAGGATGCCTTTGTGTTGGGCCTTCTTCACAACATCGGCACGCTGGCGCTGCAGAACGGCTGTCCGGATCAGTATGCCCTAGTTCTGGAGGAAATGCGGGCTACTCAGCGGTATTGTCACGATGCGGAGCAAACGGCTTTCGGATTCAACCATATGGACGTGGGGGAGTATCTGATCCGAAGCTGGGGACTTCCCGAACGGTTTTCCATTCCCGTACGATATCATCACTGTCCCGAGGGCCCTGAAGGAATACAGTCGGAGTTGCGGGACCTCGCCAAAGTTCTGCATTTGTCATCCCTGTTCGCCGATGTCTTCACGTGTTCCGGAAAGAACGTGCATCTGGGCGTTCTCGAGTATCATGTGGAGAAGTACGGCTTCTTTGACATAGGTTGTATTCCGGAAATCACCGAGGAGACCCAAAAACATACGGCGGACATGTTTCCCTTGTTCGAGATCGAGATCGGATCGGAAGAGAGCTATATCCGGATCATGGAAGAGGCTCGGAAGGAGCTTGTGCACGTGTCCGAGGATCTCATGGAACGATTTATCGAGCAATCCCGGCAAATGGAAACGCTGAGGGAGAAGGCGCTCCGTGACCACCTAACCGGGCTTTACAATCATCAGGCGTTTCAAGATGCTTTGGAACGGGAATTTCACAGAACCCAAAGGTACGACCTGGATCTGTCCGTCATACTGTTGGATATCGATCATTTCAAACAAACGAATGACGTTTACGGGCATCTCGCGGGAGACCATGTGCTCAACGCCGTGGGGCGTTTGTTGGACGAAACCGTCCGTAAATGCGACATCGCGGCAAGATATGGGGGCGAGGAATTCGCCGTCCTGTTGCCTGAGACGCGTCCGGACGATGCATTCAGAGTAGCGGAACGTATTCGAAAAAGGATTCAGACGCTCTTGATCGACTACGAAGGAACCTATATCGGAGTGACGGTCAGCGCCGGAGCGGCTTACATGGAACAGGGCCTCGACCGATCGAAAACCGATCTGCTCCAAAGGGCCGACAAGGCCCTCTACCTGGCGAAGGCCCACGGAAGGAATCGATGTGTGCTGGCTGTTCAATCGAAAAATAGCGAAATGGAAGAGACTTTTCGTGCAGTGGCCGGCAGAATGCCCGTACCCGTGGTCGGACAGAGGGGCCAGTCGGGTAAGGACGGATACGCAGAGATGTTCATGACGTCTGCCGGGGCAGGTCGAACGATTCAATCCACCCGCCACTAATAGTGGTCCCACCCGGGAAAGAAGGACGGCCGGAAGGCTTGGGGCTTCGGACGCGTCCCGGCTGCAAAGGACCCGACCGTGTTTCGATCGCGTCCCGATTTTGGTATTTCAGCCCATCGGCTTGCAGGTTACTTGTCGAGTAAACAACACGTTGCAAATTGCATCCGATGCAGCTAGGTCAGGTGCAATTCACCTGATGCGGAATGGATATTTTGCCAAGCCGGCTGTACCACGCCACTCGCCATACCATAAAAAATATAGTAAAATAAGATAGTTGCCAACGTATCCGAGGACCGCCTGCGTCTATGGCATGTATGTTGCCATAATGCGTCCCGGAAGATTCACCAAATCGGACCGGCTGCCGGCAAGGCGGCAGAACGAAGCGAGACCCGTGCGCAAGGAGTCCCTATAACGCGGTTTTCGGGCGCATTGGGCCGGCCCAAGGGTGAATTCGTCAAAGCGGATTACGATACCGCACGGATAAACCGTATTCTTGAACTCGATCTCTCGCGTTGCTTCAATAGATGGAACAGGTTGTTCGGAGGAAACCATGATCGTTAGCGTGGCCAGCGGCAAGGGAGGCACCGGAAAAACCATGGTGACTACTAACCTCGCCGCCGCCCTGGCGGATAATGTGCAACTGTTGGACTGTGACGTGGAAGAGCCGAATGCGCACCTGTTTATCAAGCCCGAATGGACCGTTAGAGAAACGGTCACCACGTTCGTTCCGAAAATCGACGAAAACAAGTGCACGTTCTGCGGCGAATGCGCCAAGCTCTGCCGGTTCAATGCATTGGTAATTCTGAAAGACACCACTCTGACGTTTGCCGAGTTGTGCCATGGCTGCTTGGGATGTCTCAGGGTGTGTCCGGCAGACGCCGTAAAACCCGGTGAACGGGAACTGGGAATTCTGGAACGCGGAGTTCGAAACGGGATCGAACTTGTGCACGGACGTCTTCGCATAGGCGAAGCGATGGCGCCGCCGCTCATACGAAAAGTGCGAGAGCAGGCGCGCAAGGACCGTCATGTGCTTATCGACGCGCCTCCGGGTACTTCGTGTCCGGTCATAGCCGCGGTGAAGGATACCGACTACGTGGTGATGGTCACTGAACCCACACCGTTCGGCCTGTACGATCTCCAACTGGCGATCGAGGCCGTTCGCGTACTGAACCTTCCCCACGGACTGATCATCAACCGGTGCGATGTGGGTAACGACCAGGTTTGGAAATACGCGGAAAAGGAGCACATACCCATATTGATGGAAATTCCCTTTCAGCGGGCTATCGCCGAAGTCTATGCCCGGGGCGACCTTATCGTGGAAGCCCTGCCCGAGTGGAAAAGCCGGTTCCGGTCCCTCTGGGAAAACATTGTCCAACAAGCGGAGAAGAGCCGGGGAAGGGAGTCGGAGCAATGAGAGAGATGGTGGTGATCAGCGGGAAAGGCGGCACGGGAAAAACCAGCCTGGTAGGGGCATTCTCCGCCTTGGCGCGCAACAAAGTGCTGTGTGATGCGGACGTGGACGCCGCGGACCTGCATCTGCTGCTTCAGCCGGAAATCAGAAGACGCGAGTCGTTCCAAGGCGGCGGACTCGCCGTCATCGATGTGAACAGGTGCACCGGTTGCGGCCTCTGCATCGAGCTTTGCCAGTGGAACGCCATCAGCGACGACTTTGTGGTGGACCCCATCGCGTGCGAAGGGTGTGGCGTGTGCGTTCACTTTTGTCCGGAAGACGCCGTGGATTTTCCCCGTCAGACGTGCGGAGAGTGGTACGTTTCGGAAACGCGTTTTGGTCCCATGGTGCATGCGGGGCTGGGCATTGCGGAAGAAAATTCGGGCAAGCTGGTGACTCTGGTGCGAAAAGAGGCCCGCAACCTGGCGGAAGCTCGGGGGCTGGACCTCATCATAACGGACGGCCCTCCCGGGATCGGTTGTCCGGTCATCGCTTCCATAGGGGGCGCAAGCGCTGTCCTGGTGGTGACCGAGCCCACCGTATCCGGCGAGCACGATCTGGAACGGGTCCTTCAACTGGTCAAGCATTTCCGCGTGCCGGCCATGGTGCTCATCAATAAATCGGATCTCAACCCGGACATGGCGGGAGTGATCGAGAGGAAGATCCGTGAACTGGGCGCCGTGTTTGTGGGGAGCATCCCCTTCAGCAAAACGTTCACTCAGGCCGTGGTGCAAGGTAAGACGGTGCCTGAACTGGACCCCAATGATGAAAGCGCTCGCAAGGTAATTGAAATCTGGGAGGAAGTGCACAACCGGCTCGCCTCGCTGCCGTCCCGCTAGGGGGCCGGTTCGAATTCAGGGCTGCTTGATTTTACCGATGTCCTGGGAAAGCCCCAGAATGACCAGAATGTCGCCGGCCTTGATTACGAAGTCCGCGTGAGGCGCCAAGACGAAGTTCTCCGGCGCCAGTTCTTTGACTGCGATCACGTGCACATTGTGTTTGGCCCTGAGATTGATTTCCTTCAGACTCTTCCCCACGAACTTCGAAGGCGCTGCCACTTCCACGAGTTCATATCCCTCCGCCAGTGGGATGAAGTCGATGACATTCGGATGCGACAATCCCCGTGCGACCCGATTCGCCATGTCTTTCTCCGGGTGAACGACTTCCGCAGCCCCCACTTTTTTCAGGATTTTTTCGTGATCTTCATCCAATGCTTTGGCAAGGATGTTCCGAACACCGATTTCGTTCAGATACAGACAGATGAGAATGCTCGTGCTGATCCTTTGACCGGTGGAAACTATGACGCCGTCCATCGTTTCCAGGCCCAGGGCATTCAGTTCTTCCCTGTTGCTCGCGTCGAGTAGGATGGCTTCGCTGCAGTAGGGGGTCACGGCCTGAACCCTTGCCCGATCGAGATCGATGGCCACGACTTCGTTCCCATCTTCGTACAGAGCCCGGGCCACATGAAACCCGAACTTACCCAGACCAATGACGGCGAACTTCTTCATGATTCACCCTCTCTATCCGATCATAACGTTTTCCTCTGCGAATTCCAGTCCGTTTCCAGCCCGGCCTCCGGCTATGATGTACGAGAACGTCAATACTCCGACTCGGCCGACGAACATCAATAAGATGATCCAGCTCTTGTCCCATGCGGAAAGCGCGGCCGTGGCGCCCATGGAGAGGCCCACCGTGCCGAAAGCGGATACAACCTCAAAAAGGCGGGCGAGGAAGTGATTGGAGGCCGTAACATTGTCGGGACGGCCGGAGGCATCATCGAGGAGAACCATGAATAGGACCAAACCGATCAGCCCGACCGATACCAGAATCAACGACATGCTCCTGGTCACGGTTTCAGGCGGAACGCTCCTCTTGAACATATTTACACGCCTTGCGCCGCGGATCCGGCTCCAACTGAACGCGGCAAGGAGGGCCAGGGTGGTCGTCTTGACGCCTCCTCCGCAAGAGCCCGGCGAGGCTCCGAAAAACATGAGGAACATCATCAGGACCAATGTGGCGTCGCTCAAACCGGCAATGTCTACCGTGTTGAATCCGGCGGTTCGGCAGGTGACGGACTGGAAGAGCGCATCCAATGCCGATTCCATCGCGGATTTCCCGGAGAGGGTCCGGGACTCTTCCAGTACGCCGAACACACCGGCTCCCACCAGAATCAGTACGGCGGTGATTACGAGCACGGTTTTTGTCTGCACCGCCAATCTGAATCTCCTGGCGTTCCTGTCTCGGACGTTGCAGTAGATGTCGTAGACCACGGGAAATCCGATACCGCCCAGTACGATCAACGAGCACATGGACAGGTTTAACAGAACGTCGCCGCTGTAGTTCATCATGCTGTTCTCGAAGAGAGCGAACCCGGCGTTGCAAAAAGCGGAGATCGAATGGAAGACGGCCATGTACAGTGCTTTTCCGGCCGGATACTCTCCGTGCCAGTGAATGAAAAGCAGGGCTACACCTGAAAGCTCGACGATGGCCGTGAACGCGAAAATGGTTCCCAGGATCTGAAAGATATCACTCCTAGGCGTATGAGCGAAAACGTCCTGAAGCACCATCCGTTGTCTGAACGAAACGTTCCGACCCACCAATCGAAACAGCATCACGGATATGGTCATAACACCCAGACCGCCGATCTGGATGAGGAACAGAATGACACATTGGCCGAATGCGGTGAAATAGGCCCCCGTATCCACCACTACGAGCCCCGTCACACACACCGCTGAAGTTGCCGTAAACAGGGCGTTTATAACGGATATGCTTCCGGACGTGCTGGCGGCGGGCAACAGGAGCAGCAGGGCGCCCAAAACGATGACGGCCAGAAAACTGGACACCAGCAACATGGCGGGGTGCATCCGCATCAATTTTCGCCATGGCCGCCGTCCGTTCGGTGTCATCTGCCCCTCGTCGGATGTTGTGGTCCAGTGAAGATTTCGTTGTATGCGGGAGCGAATTGTACCACGCCTCTGCGGCTCCCTTTGCGATGCCGGCACATTCTGCGTGTATTGCCCCGCTATTTGTTTTCGGGTTTATACCTTCAAAACACGCACGACCTCGGACCATCGGCGCCGGTCATCGGCCGTCGTAGGGGCGGGTTTTAAACCCGCCCCTACGACGTCGTCATGGTGCAACACAACAATACCATGAATATGATTGGGCATAATCACAGACGCATCCAATTCAACCTCGGGATAGTGATTGGGCAAATCGCACCACACCTGGCCGATGATTTTTCCATAATCATTCAACGTTATTTCCGCGTTTACTACATCGCCGAACAGGCAGATCCGATTATGGGCGCAGATAGTTACAAAATACGCACCGTTGGTGGAATAGTCGTAACCTCGCAGACGTATGGATCGGCGGGTGTTTACCATTCGGTCATCTCGTCCGTTATTCTCATGATTAGGGCGGGTTTGAAACCCGCCCCTACGATCATGTCGTCATAGAACACGATGATACCATGGAGATAATGAGAGATCATCATCCAATCATCCAAACCTTCAGGGAAATGGTACGAAAAAAGTCATTCTATTTGCGAGGTCGATTAAACCCGGACACGAGAAAAGCCTGCCTTTATTCCGCTCGCAAAATATAAAAAACATATCCGTAGCAGGTCCCGTGCCGCTCGTAAAGCGCCATTTCCTTCTCGGTTTCCCTGATTTCCTCGATCAGTCCGGCGTCGGTTTCCGGATTCCGCAGCAGTTCCTCGCATCGCCTGTTGAGAGGCCCGGAAAAGGCCTGCCACGCCTCCGCGGGCAGGACGAAACGGTCCACGATGTGTAGCCCGAGATCGAGGGCGGCCCGGCAGTTGGATTCGAGGGCGCCCATGGACGGATACCATTGAGACCACGCTTGTCGGGCTTCCTCGAGGGGACTATCGGTGAGCCACGTCATCTCGGTGAGCGCCAGGAAGCCGCCGGGCCGGACCAGCGGCGCCCATAGCCGCAGACCCTGCCGCCACCCCAGAACAAAGATGGCTCCCTCGGACCAGAGGAGATCTATGGATCGGGGGGCCCTAGCCGGATTCGCAAAATCCGCCAATAGCGTTTCCACCTTGTGGGTGAGACCTGCCGCGGCTGCGCGGGCTTGCAGTTCTTCCAGAAAAGGGGCGTACACATCCACCCCGATAACCTTCGTATTCAATGCTCTTGCCAGTGTAAGCGTGGCCGCTCCGGCGCCGCAACCGAAATCGACCACCACCGGCTCCGGAGGCAGGGGAGAGCAACGTTTCAAAGCCGCAAGGGTCGCCGCTTCGGTACCGGGTCCCTTGCGTTCGAGTCCGTGGAACAATTGGAAAAGCGCGCTTTTGTTCATAAAGTCATACACTCCCTCTCCTGTAACCGCACCGGTCCGGCGGCCGGAGATCGGAACGGCCTATTCCTGATGAAGATGCCACGGGTACGTGTCGATTCCGGGAACACCTGCGTCAGACCCGTTCGTCGAGGGGTTCCACAACGAGTGTCAGTCCTTCCACCCGTCGTATGACCGCTTTCCGATTCGGCGAGAGCGGTTCTTCGCCCACCGCGTTCCACAACTCGCTGTTAAAGAGAACCTTGCCGCTGTCTGCTCCCCATTCCTTGACCACGCATGTTTTGCCCACCATCCCTTGAGGACCTGAAGGTGACGGTTTCTTGCGGTTCACAAGGGCAAAGATGAGAGGGAACACCAGGTGTTCTATAACCTCATACGCCGCAAGACAGATAACGGCAATCCATATCCAGTCCGACACGACGACGTTCCTCGGTCCATAACCGCGCGCCCGGCGATCCATACCGCGACGATGACGCCGAACACGATCGGTTGAGTGCGCATTCTGAAAACGGAGGTTCGCGCGAACACGGGCCCTACTCGAAATTGGATCGCCACACCCGGAACAACCATGTGCATTACCGGCATGCGATGGCCGTAGATTCAGGAGCCCGGGCTACCGGGGGATGACAACATCGTCGTCGTCATACATCCCCTTTTCGGCCGACCTGTGGCAGGCCACGCAATTGGAAAGCGAGCCCACCGCCTTTCGTGTGAATACCGCCGGCGAAATCTCGCGGTGCTTTTCCCGGATATAGGCTGTTTCAGTTCCGGGCGAGTTGATCCCCGCCTCACATGCGCCTATCCGTCTGGAAAGAGTACATACTCGAAAAGGGAAAAACAAGGAAGACCTGAATGGAAGAGGTCCCACTTCCCGATAGGGAACTTGAACAGTGGGGTGGTAGGAATGCGGCATTGCGGCGCGACATTGGGTCGGGTGACTGCCGTTCGGTCGGCGGTGCGGGACGCAGCGGACGGAACATACCTCGGAACGTTCCGAGTCGGATCAAGATCGCATCCGACCCGACCCGGAGGAAGTAGTTCAGCAGGTCCGAGGGCAGGAAGCATCTCCTGTCCCGAAATCATGTTGCCGGCCGGCGGCATCATCCGGATTCCGGGATAAGAGGATTCCCGGTTATGAAGCGTCCGGAGCCGGGCTTCGCTCGCCCTTCGGCACGCTCATGGGAACGCCTTCGTAGGGAGTCCATTTGGCGGACTTCAGCGTCTTTGGATCGCGTCTTGTCTTCAGGATCTCGATGCTGTCTTTCAGACCTTTGTGCATTCGGGCCATTTCCAGGGCCATGCCGGTGATTTGCGCCACAGCCTGGACGAAGTTCACATCCTCCAGCGTAACCTCCCAGGGGGCAGCGGTATACACGCGTAAAGCGCCTATGGGATTCTTCCGAACCATGATGGGTATGGAAAGGATCGAGGCGATTCCCTCCTTCTTCGCCTCCTCGGGGTACTGAATCCTCGGATCGTCGGCGACGTCGTACACAGCCACCGGACCTTCGCTCAACGATCGAGCGATGGAACGGATCGAGCTGATCGGGCCTTTGTTCAGATACTCGTCACTCAAGCCGCTCGA
This sequence comes from Deltaproteobacteria bacterium, assembly GCA_016208165.1. Classification (NCBI taxonomy): domain Bacteria; kingdom Pseudomonadati; phylum Myxococcota; class Myxococcia; species Deltaproteobacteria bacterium. The sequence continues at coordinate 16,332 of JACQYL010000097.1, read as the reverse complement.
CGCGGCCACCTCGAGTTCGTTGCTTTTTCGGTTGAACAGAAAAAGCGCGCATCCTTTGGCTTCAAGGGCGCTTTTCACACTCGCCACTGTGAGCAGGGCGACTTCCTCGGGATCTCTGGATTCGGCGATGCCACTGGTGATGTTCAACAGAGTTTCATAGCTCATGATCTGTTTCTTCATTGCCGGCTCCTTTCGGGTGTTTTGGTATACAGCCTTTGGAGAGCCCAAAGCAGGTAACGAGTCCGACCGAAGAGCCTCAAGAAGTGGCGAAATCTTCACGAATCGGGGTTGGTTTCATGGACCTTACCATTCGACGATGGTTCCCGAAGCCGTTTAAGCCACAGGAAACGGGACAGTGAGTCCAACATGGAGCGGCGATCCAAGGGGAGAATTCCGGCGGCGGAGCGGTCCACCGCCGGGACAGCAGGAACTGGCGTCGAAAATCCGGCTGCTGGGATAAGAACAGCTCGTGTGAGCAAAGTGAACCACGTGCCCGAGACCGATACAGTCGGAAACGCTACCTCGGGGAATCTCTCCCGAATCCCCGAGATACCAGTAACCTCACACAACATCATCATACGACGGTCGGAGAAAGGTTGTCAAAGGGTTCGCCGTCATCAAAGAGACATGACGCTGACCATTTCCCTTTCAGGATCAATGCCGGCCCTGGACTCTGTGGTTTGCCCCAAGACGCAGCTCGCGGCGGTCTTCATGGCTTGCTTCTCGATCGGAGCCGCGCATGGTAGAGCTTTTCGGCAAAACCGCCTTGATCCGGAAACTGTCTTTCCACTTGCCTGAGCTGCCGATCCGGGAGAAAGTTGGTTTGGTTAATGAGTCACATCATGGTATTTGCCGCGACTTCGGCGGGAGCTTTTTCGATAAAGGCCTTATAAGTCGAATAAGACCTATCGGTCACATAGGCGAGCCTTCGAACGGATTTCGCCTTCGGGTGGTCCTTTGCCCAGAGCGGAAGCTCGTGCTGTCGCAAGAAATCTTCATAGTCGAGCAACAGCTCCTCCAAGGTCGCCCTGGCCACGCCGACCAGATTGAGTTCGGTCTTTTTGGAGGTGCGGAAGCCATGCTGCCCTCGGCGATGTTCTGTTTGCCGCTCCGAGCGGCTTGCACCATCTGATCGTGAGTGCGCGAGCGACGGTCGAGCCGGCGGTTACAGAATGCCACTGTGGCGTCATAGACGATCTCCGCCATCTGGTACGATTTGAGATTCCTGTATCCGCCATGGGGATCGATGAAACCGTCGCGGGTCTCCATTTTTCAAGGCTCCTGTCGTTAAGGTACTATTCAATAATCCTTCTTCGGGCCGGATTTCCCCACCTCGACCGCAAGCCATGCCAATGCTCCCGGCGTTGCCTCCCAAACCGCCTTGCTTCTGCACGCGCACATGAGGGCTTCCTTCATATCATGGTCTCCGGTCACTCATACTATTTCCTCCTGCGGGATCACGGTCATTGCCTCCATATAGGTACGGGACATCGAAATCCCTTGCTATGGACGTTAAATGCAGAGTAACATGATTTAAATGAAGCTCATACGATTTCTTTAGGTTCGATTCGTCCGGAAGCCGGGAAACGGCTTGTGGAAGATACGATGGATATCAATGAGCGTGTGTCCCGCTTTCTGATGGGCGTGTAGGGTGCGATCGAGCGCCCGCGTGTCGTCCGTTGGACATAGGGTATGTTTCAGCTCCTTTTGGCCGCCGCCGCAGAATGCCTTCTCTCGGTGAATCATTCCCGCCGAGACTCCGGGGACCCGAACGAGGTCCGTGCCGCCCATCCGGTTTCAAGCAAGGGAGGTCCCGCCGTGTCAAGAACCCTTTCCACCATCGTTCCGGTCGTAACGCTTTTGCTACTGTTCGGAATTCCAGGATTCCCTCCGAATTCAGGCCATTGTTCGACCGAAACAAGCGTCTTGCATCCCGGTTGGAACAGCTTGGACGGAACGCCCGCAAACGCCGCCCGAGCTATGGATCGTGGAAGCCGCTTTACTGCAACGGAATCTACGGTCGAACGCCTGCAGTTGAAGGTCGAACTGCCGGGCATGCTGGTGCGCGATACCGCGATGAAAGATGGAAACACGTACACCGTGGTCACGGCTCCCGGCTCCGGAATGCACGAGGTGGGCGGACCCGACGTTCCCGTATACGGGACATGGATTCTGATTCCCAACGGAACCCGGGCCACGGTGGAGACCGAGCCGGGGCAACCGCTCGTGTTCGACCAGGTCGACTTGCCGCCGATCCAGCCACCTTCCCCGGATGTGGAAGACGCTCCCCTCCCCCCGTTTTCCAGGAACGAAGCGCTATATGCCTCTGACGCGGATTATCCGGGGACCTACGCCCGGTTGGAGGCCACGAGCGTCATGCGGGGCCAGGAGTGCGCCATTCTCCGGCTCAACCCGTTCCAGTACAATCCGGTGCGAAAAACGCTCTCCGTCTACCGGGACCTTGTCGTCACCGTGCGGTTCGATGGAACCCCGTCGCCTATCGAACAACGTCTCAGAACGGAATCCTTTGACAAGCTCATGCGCGGAATGGCGCCCAATGCGGATGCGGTGCTCGCCCTCGGGGAAAGCGAAAAGAAAGGGATCCGAAAACCATCCGTGGAGCCCGAGCTGTTGTTCAGAGCGGCCGGGGGGATCGGTTGGGACTACATCATCATCGCCCACAGTAATTTTTCGGAGGCTGCGTACAAACTCGCGGCCTGGAAAGAACAGATCGGGTTCAAGGTGCTTACCGTCCCAACGCCTTCGCCCACGGCCGCGGATATCCGGAACCTCATCAAATGGTGTTACGATACGCTGGACATAGCTCCCTCCTATGTGTTGCTCATCGGAGATGCGGAATTCGTTCCTTGTGACTACTGGACCGAGCATCCCTGGGACAGCTATCCCGGAGTCACGGGCGACGCTAAGCAGGGCCACATTGGAACGGACCTGTACTATGCCGCCATAGACGGGAATGATTACACGCCGGACCTCGCCATAGGCAGACTATCCGTGGGCAGCGCGACGCATGCCCTGAATCACGTGGATCGCATTATCGAGTATGAGAAGGACCCGCCCGTGCTGACCACGTTTTACGACGACGTCGCCATATGCGCCTATTTCCAGGACGGGGTCGAAGGCACCCCGATCAACCCGGACGGCATAGAGGACGCCAGGTATACGCAGACGTCCGAAGACCTGGCCCTGTTTCTATCGGAGGCCGCGTACGGCATCAATAAAACCGTCACCAGGATCTATTACGCCCGGCCCATCGTGAACCCGGCCTACTGGAACGACGGGCAATTGTGGGGAACGGGCAACTTCGGAGGCGGACCGGCCGGTAATCCGGGGGACCCCATTCCCGCCTATCTCAAGAGACCCGGGTTCGCCTGGGACGGGGACTACCTGGACATCAAGGGCGCGTTTGAAAACGGCTCTTTCCTCATCACTCACCGGGACCACGGCGGCCGCCAGTATTGGGTGCAACCCTATTTCCATTCGTATCATATTGGCAGCCTCCAGATCCGCTTCGGCGAATCGCCGGTGGTCTGGAGCGTCAACTGCAAAACCGGGTGGTTCGACAACGAGACGGATTACTCGTTTATGTATGAAACGGATTACACCGGGTTGCACGAGGAATCCTTCGCGGAGTTCCTGGAAAGCTACTGCTCCTTCGGCGGTCCGGTGGGCATTATCGCGGCCACGCGCGTGACCGACACCATGTATAACGCTCGTCTCGTGTGGGGATGGACCGACGCGATCTGGCCCACCTTCATTCCCACCGAAGGATGGCCCCTGTGGATTTTTCGAATGGGGGACGTGCTGAATTCCGGCAAGGCCTATATGGCCACGAAGTTTGCCGGTGATACCTCGGGTTGGGTGCAAGCCCATTTCGAGATGTATCACTGGTTCGGCGACCCGTCCATGGAGATCCGAAACGCGTCTCCCGGATATCTTGACGCCAAACATCCGGCCCAGTGGCCCTGGCAAAACAAGCCCCACGATTTCAAAGTACACGTGCAGTGGCTCAACGGGTTCCCCGTGTGGTTGGCGAGGGTGACCGTCTCCCGTTCCGGGGCTCCTCTGGATCAGCGCGTGGGTTGGACGGACCTGAACGGCGACGTGGTGTTTGCGGATCTCGTCACCAGCCAACTCGGCGAGTATACCGTCACGGCCGTGTTTCCCAATGCCGTGCCTTACATCGGCACGTTCCAGTCGTCGGAATTCAAGCCGGCTTTTTTGTGGGGCATGTTCGGGAATCTGTTGGAGAAGTAGTAAAGGCGGGAACCTGGATTTGATCCCGGGGAGTGGTGGTCAATATCCGACACCGGTCCGGTGACACGAGAACCACATCCTCGATCTTCACGGGATGTCCGTTCGTTGTCGTGGCCGTGATTTCCAACGCCAGCGTCATGCCCGCCTGCAAGACGACTTCACTGCCTTTTTTCAGCACCGGGGGCTCGTTAACATCGAGCCCGACCCCGTGTCCGATAAAATGGGCCGTGGCCCCGGATGGAAAACGCAGGTACGAGTCCTGTATGCCCAGCTCCCGGGCCTTGTCGAGCCCAATCGAGAACGCATCCCCTATGCGCATGCCGGGCCGAAGCTGCTCGATCAGGTGATCCATGACTTGCAGTACCGCCTTGTACAGGGTTACCGCGTCGCCGGGCGGATGCCCCGGACAATAGGTGCGCGACTGGTCCGAGTGGTAGCCGTTCACGCAGGCCGGCACGTCGATAACGACCAGGTCGTTCCGCTGGATTTCGCGTCGAGAGGCCCCGACGGGCACCGCCGGATCGAGTCCCGTACCCGTGAGGCAAAAGGCCCCTCCGCTCATGTGCTGGAGGTTGTCTCCCGAGGCAAAAGGACCCCGGCCGATGAGCGCGTCCGGTTGCCTCATGAACAACATTCCGTCGTGTCCGGCCAATCGTTGGGCGTATTCGACCGCGGCGGAAAGCTCGAGTTCCGTTACGCCGGGACGCAAGCAATCCATCGCCGCCTCGTGTCCCGCATGGACGGCTGCGCAGGCTCGCCGGATCGCATCGATCTCGACTTCGTCCTTGGTCATTCGCTGTCGCAGGATCTCTTCCGACACATCCACGATCTCCCGCCGGCCCAACACCTTTTGCAATTCACGAAACCGTCCGACGGTAAGCAGATCCAGCTCCGTGGCCACGGTTGCTCCCGATCCTTGCCCCGGGAACATGCGGCCCGACATCTTCTCCAAACTCCGCTCGGAAATGATCTTTTCGGGCGGCAAAGGGCTGTCCCTATGGGCAAACTCGATGCCGTTGATCACGAACAGGAAATAATCGTCCGGCCGAACGATCAAGAAGGCCGGTTGCGCGGTCCCCGTGTAATAATACACATCTCTCGAATGAAACAGAACGGCTCCTTCGACACCGAGTTCGATCAAGGATTCCTGCAAATGGCGTATTCGTTGGTCAAACGGCATGTGTCCGCTCCGTATCCGTGGCCTGTGTATTCGATAGGCGTCGATGAGGCGGGTCGGCCCGTTATCCGGACGCGTTGACGATGCATCCAATGGAAATCCGCCGGAGAAAGACCACTCTTGGCGGTAGTACCGCAGCCGGCGCCGAATGGTCAAGAGGGAGTTTCGTGTTTTGTTGGGAGTCCTTCCCTCGAGAATCGGCTCCCGGAACTATTCCACACACGGGCATGGTTCCGAAACGATATCGAAACGGTGGAACGGGCTGTTTGGTCGAGTCCGCTCGCAGATACTTGGGGAACACTTGCCGGAACTTCCGAATCGGGGGCGTCTCCTCCAAACCGGCGCCGGACTGAGCTCGTTGAAAAAAGGACGGGCATGGGGGGAACTTTAATAAGCTTCCTCCCCATGAAGGATCACGACCGTTGCGGACTAGTTGCAGTCCACCAGCACGGCGTTGCCTGCTATCGAATCGGTGATTGTACTGGATTCAGTATCGGAGGAAACCGGAAAGTGCACATTTTTCCCCTGATAACTGCCGTTCAACGTGGCGTCCAGCAGCAGATGGTAGTCGGCCAGGGCCAGACCCTCCACATCGGTGGTGGCGGGTCGATCGCTGATGTCCGAGCTGCTCAATGACACCTCAATTTTGTCCGGCTCCATCATCACCGCTCCCCCGGTAACCACCCTTCTGTTGATCTGGGGCGTCTCCGTCACTGTGGTCGTGTAGGTGGAACCCACCATAGCGTAATTCCCGTTACCCATATCCAGCACGGAAACCTTGACCAGGATAGGCTGTATGCCCAGGAGTTCGTGCTGCAGCTGCCAGCACGCCATGGTTTGAGCCGAGGCTGTCGCCACGAGCAGTCCTGAAAACAGCATGGTAATTAGGGCCAGGAACATCGATTTTCTCATGTACTCTCTCCTTCTGGATGAAAATGGTATCCGGTTCCTTTCCGGACGTCGAATCAGATCGCCGCATTTGCGTAACGACCCTCTAACCTTCATCGGCGAGTATCTCTATTACTTGATTACTAATTGAACATTGATTTTAAGATGGGCGGATTTCCCGGGCCAAACGGCTGGAGATTGTACGTTGGACCAACCCCTATAATGACCCTATCCACAAGTCTCTTCGGTCAGGTGGCCGGTGCGCATGCCTTTGGGATTCCAGGAATCACCGCAATCCGGCAGGGGGGCCGAACGGGTCGACCGGGAGGAAGGTGAATTCTCGACGGCCGGAGAAGGGGCTTGGGGCGGGAAACAGGTATCCGTTCACGGGGTATCGGATGAGACCTTTTGGAATCTCCCTATAATTGTGTCATACGGCGGTATCTTGGGCGGGGTGGCGCGGACAACTTGTTGTCCGCGTTGCGCAGCAACAAGAGGCCCCACCCAGAGTATAAAATCACGCAACCCTACGATTTAAGACGTACAGCCACCTCGTGTCCTTGTATCTTAAGAACAACAAGTTGTCCGGGCCACCCATCCATCATGATCGATCCCTACTGTAGCGACGAGTGAGGCGGACCGGAAACGCCTCTCTGTTTATGGCAACCCCCCACAAACAACCGCTTCTTATGACCCTGCGAACAGGTACTAGAACAGGATGTTTGGGGTAGGGCAAGGACGTCGGCGGGAGGCGTTTCCGCGCCGGGCGTCGGTATGGTTACTTCAACGCCCTGATTCTCCGAATATCGTCCGACTTGCCCAGCATGATCAGGATGTCGGTATCCTTTATCACAAAGCTCGCAGGGGGGACCAAGAGGAAGTTCTCCGGCGCGGTTTCCTTGATGCCGATGATATGCACGTTGTATTTGGCCCGCAGATTCAGATCCTTGAGGCTCTTACCCACGAACTGGCTTGGCGGGCCGACTTGGATAAGGTCGAACTCTTCCGCGAGAGGGAGGAAATCGATCACGTTGGGACGGGATAGCCCTCGTGCGACACGCACAGCCATGTCCCTTTCCGGATGAATAATCTCGGTGGCTCCGACTCGTTTGAGGATCTTCCCGTGATCCTCATCCAGCGCTTTGGCCAGGATCTTTTTCACTCCCATTTCCTGCAGGTAAAGGCATATCAGGATGCTGTTGCTGATCTTGGTCCCAGTGGAAACAATGACCGCGTCCGTATTTTCCAGTCCGAGAGATTTAAGGGCTTCCTTATCCGTCGCATCCAGCACTACAGCCTGCGTGCAATGAGGGTCCACCGCCTGGACCCGGGCCTTGTCCGTGTCTATGGCGATAACCTCGTTACCGTCTTCGAACAATGTCTTGGCGCTGTGAAACCCGAAATTGCCAAGACCTATGACTGCAAATCGTTTCATGTTCATGCTCCGCCCGTTGGTCGGACCATCAGGTTCTGTTCGCGGTGATGGACTCTCCGGCCACGGACTCTGACGTTTGGCTGCAAAGGACCTTCACTTGACCCTTGGATTCATGTAGTACTCGCATTGAAGATGGTTTTCGGTCTCGCAGACCTCGTGCAGCCATCTTCCTCCCAGCACGAGCCTTTCCAGGTAGGCCCCGCACACGGTTATTTCGCGTTGGCCATCGATCGGAGTGTAATGAAGAAAATCACATAGAGCCGACAATTGTCGTTCCGGGCAATCATCCGGTCCGAGTCCGCCGACGATTTCCCGCAACTGACTTGAATTCAACGCGGCCCCCCCGATACACTTGACGAAATCCACTCCCGACCGATTCAGATCTTCCATCAGCCCGCGGTGCATGGAGGAGAGGAGCACGAGCACCGGACAATCTCTGGTGTGGGTGTTTCGCTTCAGCGCGAAGCACAGCTCTACCATGGTTTCTCGCTCCCGGATCGGCATCCGCCCGAAACGAACCAAGATCATCCGGGGATTTTCGTCCACGGCTTTGTCGAGGCATCGAATCGGGCTGAAGACCCGGTCCACATCCGAAGATGAAGGCTCACCGGCTTCCCCGGTGGGGTCGCACAGCAAGTAACGAAGGTTTCGGGCCGGACGCCTATTCCTGGATCTTGTTTTTTCCTTTGTCACAACCGCTTCCATTCATTCCTCACGCCATCGTCCGTCGGCCGTCCCTGCCGATCTTGATCAGGCTGACGATGACCACGATGAATTCCAGCCGTCCGAGGAACATGGCGAGCGTCTCCGCCCACAGGGCGATGTCCGGCATTTGGCCGGAAGTCACTCCCACCGAGAGCCCGACGGTTCCGATGGCGGAGGCGAATTCAAATAGCGAGTCGCCAAGGCTGTAGCCGCAGGCGCACAAGAGCAGGACCCCCAACAGGTAGGTCACCAGGTACAGGAAGACAAAAACCCCGACCTGCCGCACCCGGGCGTCATCCAAAAATGTACGGCGATCGCCCTCCCAGATGGGACGTTCCAGAATGGCGGACCGCGGCATGAGGGAACGCCTGATTTCCCAGAAGAGCAGCTTCCACAACAAGTAAACGCGAAACTGTTTGATTCCGCCGGCCGTGGAACACGTTCCGCCGCCGATCAGCATCAACACGATCAACAAGAGCACCCCAAAGGAATTCCAATTGCTGTAACCGACGGTGGAAAACCCTGTGGTGGTTATTGCCGTTATGGTCTCGAAAACCGCGACGCGCAATGATTTCCCGAGGTTCGGATAGAGCGCCCGGCAGGTCAGAAAGAAGAGGGCGGCTGCGGACAAGGGGATAAGTACAACCAGAAGGCGGACCTCCCCATTACGCGCAACAAGACGGAGCTTGCCGCGCCACAGGAACCAGGCGGTAACGAAGCTCAGGTTACCGAGCAGCATGAGCGGCAGTGTAACCGCCTCGATGGCCGTGGAATCCCAATAACCGATGCTCTCGACACGCGTGGAAAATCCCCCCGTGGACACGGCGGCGAAGGCATGGTTGACGGCATCGAAGAAGGACATGCCCGCCAACGAGTAAGCTACCGTTCCCGCGCACGCATAACAGGTATAGATGATCAGTACCAGACGGGACGACTGCCGAACCTGCGGAACGAGTTGATCGCTGCGCCCTTCGGCGCTCGATATGCCGACTCCCGTGGGGCCGACGATGGCCGACATCATGATGATGGCCAGCCCCGCTCCTCCGGCCAGTTGCATGACGCTGCGCCAGAATAGAATCATCGGACCGGTGTTGGCCACGTCCACAACGGAGAGGCCGGTGGTGGTCCAGCCGCTCGTCGACTCGAAAACGGCCCTGGAAAAGGGGAGCCCCGAAACGGACACGAAAGGCCATGCCGAAAAGAGGATGACCACGACCCAACTCACGAGAACGATGATGCCGCCCTCCCGGATCGAAAGGGTAACAATGGAGTTGGAACGAAACAGCCGCCACAACACCAACCCTGCCAGGCCCAGGGAACCCGCGGGAATGCCGAACGCCGGGGCATGCTCGGCTTCATCAGGGAAAGCCAGGAGCACCAAAAGCGGCGTGAGCATCACCGCGCCGGAAAGCAGGAGAGTCAGGCCGACGGAGGAGAGGATGGCGGCATAACGCTCTTTGAGATATTCCTTTTCCCGCAAGGTTCGGTTCCTCTATTTCCGTTCGCCCGTGAATACTTTCAGAGCTCGGCCATGGTTCTCCGGCAGGGTAATGAGCACCAGCCGGTCGCCCGTCAGCAACCGATTTGCTCCGCGAGGCACGATGGGCTGGTTGTCGCGGATCACGACCGCGACCAGGACGTTTTCGGGCAGAAGAATATCTTTCAATGCTTTTCCCGTGACCGGTGATTCGGCATCGAGAATGATTTCCGTTACGTTCACCCGACCCTCGCCGACCGGTAGGAGATTGGTGATCTGTTCCAGGGAGGCTCGTTGTTCGATGAGACTGCTGACGATATCGGTGGTCGAAAACGAGAAGACGCCCAGCTTGTCGAACACCTCGGCGTTGTCAGGATCGTTGGCCAGTGCGACCGTTCTCGGCACGCCGAATTTGAGGGCCGCCAATTGGCAAATGACCAGGTTGTCCTGATCGTTCGGGGTGATGGCGAGCACCGCGTCCGCCCCCATTGCGCCGGCTTCCTTGAGAACCCCGGCGTCGCTGCCGTCGCCGAAAACCACGGTCGCGGAAAGTTGGCGGGCCAATTGCACGCATTCCTCCTTATTGCGGTTGATGATGGTGACTTCGTATCCTTTGGCGGTGAAGTTCCGGCAAAGAAAATAGAGCGTCTTGCCGCCGCCCACGATGATCGCCTTCATGACCGTGCTCCTCCCTGTCCGGCGGCTCTATCGGCAACGGCTCGAACGAACATGTCCGAAGCCACGGACATCGGGCAGATGGTATCAATGCCCAATTGAGAGTAAACTTCCTCCCTTTTGGGATCGAACACCCTGGCCAGCACCTGGGGAACGTGGAAGATCCTTCGGGCCACCTGGGCTACCATCAGGTTGACGTTATCCTCATGGGTCGTGGCGATAAGAACGTCCGCCCTGTCGAGTTTGGCCTCTTTCAGCACCGTCATCCGGATGGCGTCTCCATGTACGCGAAAGCCGCTGAAATCGGGCGATAGGTCATTGAATGCATCCTCATTCGTATCGATCGCCACGACCGCATGGCCTTCGCGGCTGAGCTGATTGGCCAGATGAGCGCCGAGACGCCCGCACCCGACGATGACGATGTAGCGGCTATTCTTCATGTTGCCCCTCTTTGCCGGTATCGTCCCGGCTCTGGGTATCGCTCGAATCCGGACCGAGATCGATCTTGCCGAACTTGTCCCAGGAAGTAGTCCGATCCAGGTTCGCCCAGGCCGCTTTGAAAGTCGGATCGATGTCCAGCGCCGCGCGATAGAACTTCTGGGCCTCCAACCGGTCCCCCTTGATCTCGAGCAAGGCCCCGAGAAGGTTATAGGCCTCCGCCTGGGCCGGGTCCGCGGCGATGGCCTTACGGGCCGTTTCTCTGGCTAGGGCGAAGCTTCGGTCCGATATGTGACGCTTGGCCAGTTCGATCAGCGACCGGTAATCGATCGCGTTCTCTTCGTCTAGGGCCTCACGCTCCAGCACTGTTGTCGCAAGTTCACGGATTTCACCGGGGCTGAAGGGCTTCTGAATGAAGTCCACGGCCCCGAGCTTCATGGCCTCCACGGCGGACTCGATGGTTCCGTGGGCCGTGATGATGATCACCCGGGTTTTCGGCCAGTCGTCTTTGATTCGGCGCAGGACCTCCATTCCGTCCATTCCCGGCATCTTCAGGTCCAGAAACACCAGCCCGAATGATTCCCTTTGAAGCTTTTGCAGCGCCTCTTCGCCGTTTACGGCCGTCTGGACGGGAATTTCGAGGGGTTCAAGTGATTGCGACATGGTCAGACGGATGTTCTTCTCGTCGTCCACGACCAGAATCGGTTTGTTTTCCATGGGTTCCTCCTATCGGACTGCGGGCAGTGTGAAGGTAAAAGTGCTGCCTTGACCGGGAGATGATTCCACCCAGATCGCGCCGCCGTGCGCGCGCACGATCTCCTTGCAGATGGCGAGCCCCAGGCCCGTTCCACCGGCCTCCTGCCCCTTCACCTGAACAAATTTCTGGAAAATCTTTGAATGATATTCCGGGGGAATTCCCGGTCCATCGTCATGCACGGACAAATGGACCTGGGGTCCGATCCTGTGCGCCATGAGCTCTATGTGCCCGCCTTCGCGCACATACCGAAGGGCGTTGGAAATCAGATTGGTCAGAACCCAGGTGATCTTGTTGGCGTCCGCTCGAACCTTTGGCAGATCACCGACAATCTCCGAGGTGAGCGCGACCTCCTTCATGTCCATCTGGCTTTTAAAAACGGCTTTAACGTGATCGAACAAAGTCGGGACCGGAACGTTCTCAAACTCCATTTCGATTCTACCCGCCTCGATCTTGGACAAGTCAAGCAAATCATTGACCAGGGCCTTCATCCGGTGAACTTCCTCGTGGGCCGCCTGCAAGAGATCGCGGTCCTTCTCGGCAAGGCTCGGGGCGACGTGTTCCAGGAGCAAATCAACGCTCATTCCCAGGCTGGTCAACGGCGTGCGAAGCTCGTGGGATGCCGCCATAACGAACTCACTCTTGAGCCGTTCCACCTCCTTCAAACGAGTAACGTCCCTTAGCAGCAGTACGATGCCGGACAAGCTGCGATCCCTTCCTCGAACGGACGTGATGGAAAACAGATAGTGGCGGGATCGCTCTCCCTCCATGAGAGTAACGATCCGTTGCTCATCGGGAAGATCGGGTTGGACCCCCGTCTCAACGGTCTTGCGGATCAGATCGCAAACTCGGGGGTCCGGAAAAAGATTCGCACACCCCAAATGGGTCTTTTCCGCAAACTCGAGGTCCAGCATGCGGCGCGCGGCGGGGTTGATACCGGTCACATCGAGGTTGTTGTCGAAGACCACCAGGCCGTCCTCGATGCTGGAAAGAATCGCCTCACCCTTGTTCTTTTCGGAGATGATCTGCTCGATGTTCATCTCATGGTACCGGCCGAGCTGATCGGCCATTTGGTTGAATTCGTGGGCCAGACGACCCAGCTCGTCTCCGGCCTCTACAGGCACCTGAACCGTATAGTCGCCCGCGGAAATCTTTCTGGACGCCTCCATGAAGCGGCGGATCGGTCGGACGATCCGCTCCGTGATGAACAGACTGAACATCAGCGCCGCCATTAATGCCGAAGCCGCCACCAACACGGTGGACCAGATGGCGCGTTCGGCGACGCGGCCCGCCCGCACACTGGCCGCATACATGGTCCCCTCATTGAGCTGTCGCAGTTCGACACAAGCCTTCCTCACCTGGGCGAAAATGGAATGAACCGATTCCTGATACGTGGCTAAGGAAGCTTCGATCGGAGGTTTTTCCGCCTCCCGCAGCTCCGTCAGCGTGGAAAAGCGCTGCCGGTACTTCGTGTAATCGGCCTCGATGGATTGAACGAGTTCCGCCTCGCCGTGAATCGTGACGTTGTCCTTGGCGCGGGCTAACCACTCGAGAAACACGGCTTCGCTTTCCCGGAACTGAGCGATTCCCTTCTCGGCATCGCCCAGGAACAGGAGCAGAATGCCGCTATCCTGCCGCTCCAGGGCATCCACCATGTTCTCGGCGGCCAGGATGCTCCGGTAGTTTTCGCGGAGGATCGCGTCGCTCGCCTTGCCCAGGGACACCAGATTCGTAACAGCCCACGCGACCACCAGGGCCATGAGGGCAAAGGCGAAGCCGTATCCGATCAATATCTTCTTTTTCAGCGCCATGGGATGCAGTCCTTCATTTGGTTACAACAACCATCGATAAGAACAGAAGCAACAGGTGTGCCATTCGGCAACGTAAGCAATATCATGGAGTTACGGAAATGAATAAGGAAAGGGGCCTTGAAGCGTGAAAGATCGGGGAGCATGAGGCCTTGCATTATGCAAGGAGGATGAGAGCTATAGATGGAACTAGATTCCGTAGGCTTTTCTCCTGCGCCAAAGCGTCGCCTGGTCGATACCCAGAACGTCCGCTGCTTCCTGGAGCGAGGAGGTGTTGGCCATGACCCTTCTGATGTGCAGCTCTTCAATGGCGGACAAGGGCGCCCTGTCGCCAATGGCGGGGATGCCGACAGCAGGAGTGATACTGCCGGGAAGATCGGATTTCCCGATGCGTTCCCCGAAGCCCAGGATCACGGCGCGTTCGATGGTGTTGCGAAGCTCTCGAACATTTCCGGGCCATGCATAGCTCGTCAGGGCTCCCTCGGCGGCTTCCGTGAAGCCCAGGATCGTTTTGTGGTTGGCCCGGCGGAAATAAGCGAGGAAGTCCACAGCGAGCGGCATAATGTCTTCCGGTCGCTGCCGGAGGGGGGGAACGATCAGGCTGATCACATTGAGCCGGTAGAACAGGTCTTCCCGAAAACGGCCCTCGGCTACACGCCTTTGGAGGTCGGCGTTGGTGGCCGCGAGGATACGCACGTCCGCCTTGCGGGGTTTGGCCTCCCCTAGACGTTCGTATTCCTTGTCCTGGATGAACCGCAGCAATTTGGCCTGCACGGAGGGAGCCATGTCTCCGATTTCGTCCAGGAAGAGCGTGCCGCCCTCGCAGGCCGCGATGCGTCCGGGATGATCCCTCACTGCTCCGGTAAATGCGCCTTTGGCGTGTCCGAATAGTTCGCTCTCGAGAAGGTCGGGCGGCACCGCGGGACAAGCCACTACGGCCAAGGGCTTTGCCGACCTGTGGCTCCAATGATGGATAGCCCTGGCGAACACCGACTTCCCCGTACCGCTTTCCCCTTGGAGCAACACAATCGCCTCCGAAGGAGCGGCCTTTCTCGCTGTTTCGATGACACGCTGCATGGCGGCATTGAGGCTCTGAAGCCGCTCTTCCGGACCCAGCCGGTGCATGTCTTCTTTAAGCGCGGCCACCTCGGTTTCCAGCTCGCGAACCCGGCCGATCCGTCGGGTCAGAAACCTGACCTGATCGGGGGTGAAGGGTTTGGTGATGTAATCGGTGGCGCCTCGCCGCATGGCTTCCACCGCGCTTTCGATGGAGGCATGCGCCGTGATGACTACGATCTTCGTCCAGGGTGAGTCCGACAAGAGAAGGGGGATCAGATCCATGCCGTTTTCTTCGCCCAGTTTCAGGTCTACGAAGGCCAGGTCGAACGATCTCCTCCTGGCCTCCTCGACGGCGTCGGCGGGATTGCTCACCGCGATGACCGTATGTCCGTCCGCCGCCAGGCAGTAAGAGAGCGTCTTTCGGATGTTGGCCTCGTCGTCCACAATGAGGATGGCGAGGCGGATGGATTTATGGTCTTCAATCAAAGACATCGCGGTTCACGGTACGATCTTTTTACATCTGCAGCCCGACTCTTGTCGGGTCTTTTGGATGGGCAGGGCCGTGCACTCCAAGGCGCCGCCGGGTTTCATCAGATCTCTAAGAATTACTTATACTTGATTACGATTTGGAAATCCATTGAAATCGAGGGTCTTCGCCAGGGAAATGCCGTGCAATCATGGTTGCTTGTTCCCCTTCGCCAGGTAGCGCCCGGGTATGTCCACGATGTCTGAAAGCGAAAGTCCGGCTTCCCCAAAAAGGCTTTCCATCCGCGCGTCGTCCGGTAAAACGTCCCGCGCCACGGCCGAATGCGTTGCGTGGTGCTCCGACAACTCCCGACGGCTCAGCAGATGGGCAATAATCACGCTGCCGCCGGGGCGCACCACCCGGCTCATTTCCCGAAGGGCTCGTGCCGGATCGCTGAAATGCGGGAAGGCCGCAAAGCAGATCACCTGGTCAAAAAGTTCATTTCGGAAAGGCATATGGTGGACGTCCGCCTGCAGGACCAGGTCCTGCGCGGAGAGAGGTTTTCGGGTTGCCTGTCGGATCATCTCGAAGGACAGGTCAAAGGCGCAGATCCTGCCCTCTTTTCCCACCAACCGCCGCAAGTACGGTATCAAGACGCCGGGGCCGGTGCCGATGTCCAGAACGTGCATGCCCGGAAGCACCCCGAAATCGCGGATGAGCTCCTGAAGACGCTTGCGGACCGGCGCCGGATAGCAGTTCTTTTCCCACTCGCGGGCCCGGCTGTCGAAGAATGCGGATTGGGATGCCATGTCTGTTTTCTTCCCTATCAGAACTTGAACCCGACCCCGACCAAGCCGGTGGCGCCGGGCATGGGGTAGCCGGGCAGATACTCGTAGTCCGTGTTGGTTAGATTTTCTCCGGCCAGGAATACTTCGACGTTCAGTCCTCTATCTCCCACCACGAAATCGTAACTCAGTTTTCCGTTGACCAGGAAGTAGCCGTCCACCGTCATCGTATTCTTCGCATTTTTCAGGCTCGGGGCAAAACACCCCGATGACCCATGCTGCCGGAATGACGAGGCCGGAAAGGATTCTTCGATTGGCTGTTCTTGTTTTTATTCCTCGAATGTTCATATGCTCTGCTCTCCCTTGGTAACCTGAAGGACCGTGGCTTTT
>JACQYL010000096.1 GCA_016208165.1 Deltaproteobacteria bacterium | reverse complement strand
TCCCCTGTTCCGGAAGCTGAATATCGAACAGGATCGATCCGCTGGTGTCCAGGATCATGAGGTAGCCGTGAGGGAGCCCCGGCGCCAGATTGTCCGGATCCACATAGGTCGTGAGGATCAGTTCGGGCGTATTATCCTGGTTGAGATCCGCCGACCGGATCTCGGAGGCGTACATGAGGGCCCGGCCGTGCCGGATGTCCCTTCGCCATAACTGAGTTGCCGTGGATGAAATACAATAGATGTGCCCATCATGGGCGCCGTACAGGATTTCGGGAGCCCTGTCTCCCGTAATGTTCACGACCGTGGGCGCGGGCGGATTCGGAGGAGGATACCAGGTGTGTCCTTCACGGCTCAGGGGATAATCGGACGAGGGCAGGTTTTCCCACCCGGGGAGACGCCGAGCGCTGCGAGACCCGTCACCGTAGGATCCTTCGAGCACCATGACGGAATGATGCTTGGTGTCGTACGGCACATCCATTTCCACGTTGGAGACGCAGACGACTTCGTTTTTCCCGTCCCCGTTCAGGTCAGCCACATTGGGCGGGGAATCGGTCCATTGCATCCATTTATCGTTGTTCGGATGGGGCCAGGTTCCCGTGTGCAGATGATAGTGGTCTTCCTCCACCTGCCTATCGAACCACCGGATGAATTGGCCCCAGTTCAGGCGATTTCCCAGATATTCCGAGGAACGGTTCGTAAAATAGTCGGACGCGAGCATGCTGACGCCGGTGTGCTGAAACACGTTGATCTGGTGATTGTCGAAGGTGACGACGACCTCGAGAAAGGCGTCGTCGTCGAGATTCCCGACTCCCACGTTGAGGCCGAAACAGCCGTATCCGTGGTTTCCCTGGCCGTTGGAGTCGGCGTCTCCGCCGGGACCGGTGGCCGTGTTGTATCGGGGCCAGGCGGCATACTCGAGACCGGGCGGCTGATAGGACGTTCCGTCGGGATTGAAGACGAACACCTGGGCCCCGCCGGACGTCTGGATGGTGGTGGCCACAATTTCAATCGACCCGTTGCCGTCCAGATCCCCGGATGCGAGTCCCCTGACTTCCGGGCATTGTCCCGCGTCGCACGCGCTTGCAGGCCACCCGTTCTTGATGGACAACGCCCCGTTTTTCCATTCGTACGCCGCCACCTTACCCTGATTGCTTCCGACGACGATCTCGAACACGCCGTCTCGATCCAGATCGGCGCAGACGGCCGGAGCGTAAATGCGTCCCTGGTGGGGATATTCTTCCCCGGAAGGGGCGGTATCGAGCAGATTGAACTCGCTGTCCCAAACGTACACGCTGTAATAGGTTCCGATGAGCTTGCGTTCGCCGCCGCCGAGGTTGTGGATGATGGGCGACCCGAACCAGGAAGTGCCCGTGCCGGCGATTTGGGTGAGCAGGACGGGGCCTTGCACCGGAGCGGCATGGACGGAGCCATGGCCGAAAAGACAGGTCATGCAAAGAAAAACGATGAACCGGGCGCGTTTCACGATCCGAGCCTCCAAAAGGACGTCCCGCATCCGGCGCATTCCCGAATGCAGCGGCGTCCGGTCATGGCGGGAAGATCCCCGCGGACTCGAGCCTTCCCGGAGGAAGGCTCTTTCCTTCGTCGAATTCAAATGTGTGCCCGCCACGCGCCCTTCGTCAAATACTCATATAATCAAATCATGAATGAGGGGCGTTTGTCAAGCCGAACGCCCCTCGCGCACCCGTCAACGGGCTGTCAGCCATTTCACCCTCAGGAGCTTCAGCGCCAGCGCCGTCAGGGCGAAAACCATTACGAGGCCCAAGTGCGAAAGGTCGAAAAAAAGCGTCAGGTCGGGCGGGCGCGGAAGACCCACCGGGTCATTGGGCCGTTTCGGACGTTTCGCCTTGGCTGTAAAGAGCCGAAACCACCGGAATGGATTCAATCTCCGTGAGAAAAAGCGACAGCGGGCGGAGCGCCTGGAGGCCAAGGCGGACGGGAAGAGCATAAGCGAGCGAGGATGCCCGGAGACCGGCCTATCGTTTCATCACATTACATTTTGACAAGCTCCCGGAGGTGGTGCTAAATTTAATCCTAATGGTCGACTTCCGCCGTTGGCGGAAGAAGTGATGGGTCTCGGAAGTTCATCCGAGGCGGGCGCGCCGGCGTGCCGATACGGTTCGTTTAGAGGTCCTCGATGCTGGGAGCTCCACCTGGGGACTCGAGGGAAGATGAAGCGATGGACACTTTTCGGAATCTTCCCGAGGAACTGATTCTTCTAGACGTTGAGGCGGAAGACAAGGAGGATCTTTTCGTCAAGGTAGCAGCCCGCTTATGCATGCTAGGTTGCGTGGACGATGAATACGAACTGGTCGAAAGCCTGGTGGATCGCGAGGAGATCATGTCCACCGGGATCGGGCTGGGAGTGGCGTTTCCTCACGCCGAACTGTCGGCGCTCTCGGAAGGTATCGTGGTTATCGCACGCTTGAAGAGACCCATCAAGTTCGGTTCCCTGGATCGGAAACCGGTGGACGTGGCGTTCGTTCTTCTGACTCCCAAGGGTGAACACGACCAGGTGCTCCTCATCCTCGAGACGCTCGCAAGGATGATTCGGGACACCAAGCTGCTGGTGGGGCTCAGGGGAGCGAAGGATGAGTCCGAAGTACAGACGACCCTCAAAGAGAGCCGGGAACGCGTCTACATCTAGTCCGAATATAGTCCGAAACAGGACGCGTGGTTTGCTCGATCCGAGCTCCGTTTAAGAGAAACGGTCCGTCGGGATGTCGAGCCGGCCGCAGATGGATTTTCCTGGTCCCACTCAACGGGGCCGGAGCTTCCACAGCCAAATTCAAGGAGATTTCCTCATGCGTAACATCGCGCCGTGGCGAAAGAAAGAGGTCAGCGCTCTCAGAGAAGAAATCGAAGACATGTTCGACTGTTTTTTCAGGGAACATCCGGTGTTCGGTTCTTCGTTGCCTTCGAATTGGACGCCTTCCTTGGACGTATCGCAGACGCCGGAGGCGGTTCTGGTGCGGGCCGAATTACCCGGGATGAAGGCGGAGGACATTGACATTTCCCTGCACGATAATTTCTTGACGATCAGCGGCGAGAAGAAGCGCCACGAGGAGGCGGCCGAAGAGGACTACCATCAGACCGAGTGCTTCTGCGGCGGTTTCAGACGCAGGATCCGCCTCCCGTTTCCGGTGGACGCGGACGCCGTCCAGGCGGAATACAAGAACGGTATTCTTAAGGTCAAGCTCCCCAAACGCCAACGGACCGGCAGTAAAACCATCGCCATAAACGTTCGGTAGGTCCGTTTCCCCGAGAGTGAGATCCGTTTTCGGCCTTCCTGCGGGATGCCCCCGTATGTCACCGGACGCAGGAAGGCCGAACCTGTTTGTAAGCTCCCCTTCCGGCATCGCTCATACGTATGCTCTCAAATCGGGCCTTCACGCGCCGTAGAAAGCCATGGCCGCATAGGTTACGAACGACCCCCGGCCGTCCACCACCGTATGGTCCAATCTTAACAACTCGCCCCTGACGCCGGGAAGAACATTCATCAAGGTGTAGATGGGTGAAAATCCGCAGATCTTCTTCCTCGCGTTCTTGCAGGCCACGTCTTTCAGGAACTGTTCCGTGTGACCTGCGGAGAGGAGGTCGAGAAGCTCCCGGTCTTCAGTCAGGTGTCGGGTTATGGTTCCGTGGTCCGGTCGAAATGAATCTCCGTACCTGGGGCCGACGTGGTCGAGGTCCACGCTTGCGATCACACAGACGCGCTTTTCGGTGCGATCGATGAGCATGCCCAGGCGTTCCACGAACTGCGCGAACAGGGCCGCCCTGCCGTCGGATTGCCGTGGGAGGAGGCAGTCCGGCTCGAAGGAACAGAGTATGGGTACGATCTGGAACTCGTGCCTGCCGGCGTACAGGTGCTGGAGAAAAATAAGCTGAAATTCGATGACATGTTCGGTTCGATGAGCGAGTTCTTCTCTTGTGAGATCTACGGGCAAACCGGACACGAGCCGGTCCACGAAATCGGAATCCGTTTGCACCGGACCGAAGGGAGTGACAAAGGTCTTTCGGGTGCAAGCGAAAAGATTTTCCAGTCCCTGATGGCCCGTGCCCAAAATGATAAACAGGTCCGGAAAAGAGGCTGAATTCTTGAGCGCGTTGTAGCCGGCGGCAAACGTGGGGCCGCCCGAACGAACGTCGATGTGAGGGGCAATGAATCCTCGCACGTGTTCTTTAGGCTTTGGTTCGGTCGCCCGGGGCGCCTCCGGGTGGCCGTAGAACCCCTCAATCAGCCGCGCAAGCTCGCCGGGGTCTTCCGGATAGCCCGTTCCTGCGTGGAAGGCGTGTCGTTCGCCGCTTTGGGCGAATTCCTCCTGCAATCGGCCTAAAGCGTTGCGAAAGGTCTCGTTTTCCAGTAAGAAGCAGTTGTCCAACAGGCCGATCAAGCGCTCGAGTTCTTCCGAATAAAGGAACGAACCGGTTTGTCGTGTGAATTCCGCCTTGATGTCTAAAACGGTTCTTCTTCCGTCGAAAAACTGCAGCAGGAAGGCCGCTTCCATGGGTAGGCATACGTCGTTGGCGGTCAACCTGAGAGGGTCTCTGAGCAGGAGCATACGCCGGCCTTCATAGGTTACGGGAATAGCATCCACGGCTCTTAACTTAGGGGTATCGCTGTTGTTCATGCCCAGGTCCTTCGCGAAAGGGTTCCACCAGTCTAATCCGTTTCAGTAGGCGAGGCAAGCACATGGACGGGGCCGGCACCGGCATTTCAACCGGGCCTGTATGATCAAGACCGCCAAGACGCTCGAAGAAGGGTGAGCTTTCATGCTGTTGGGCGCGCATGTTTCGATAGCCGGAGGGTTGGACCTGGCTGTCGGGCGGGGCCTCGAGATCGGAGCGGAGGCCCTGCAGGTATTCACGAAAAACCAGGTTCAATGGGACTCGGCGCCATTGGACCCGGATGTCGTGATGCGTTTCAAAGGGGGAATGCTTGCGAACGAGTTGGCGCCCGTTTCGGTCCATGGTTCTTATCTCATCAATCTTGCATCCGCGGATGACGACATTCGAAAGAAATCCAGGAACGCTCTTGTGGACGAATTGATTCGGGGAAACGTCATTGGAGCGAATTATCTGATTCTGCATCCGGGCTCCCACGGAGGGGACGGGGAAACGACCGGCCTTCAGCGAATCGGACAAGGGTTAGGCTGGTGCCTGAAACAGGCCGGAGTGAGCCGCCCCAGGTTGTTGCTGGAAAATACGGCCGGCCAGGGCCGAGGCGTCGGACATCGATTCGAGCAGATCAGGGACCTGATCGATCGGGTTCCGGAACACTGGGACCTGGGCGTATGTCTGGACACATGCCATGCGTTCGCCGCCGGATATGACATGTCCGAAGAGGGGTATGATGCGGTCTTCGAGGAGTTCGATCGCGTCGTCGGACTCGAGAGGCTCTTGGCGTTTCATCTCAACGATTCCAAAACGGAGCGGAAAAGCCGCGTGGACCGGCACGAGCGCATTGGCAAGGGTCAGGTCGGAATGGGATTTTTCCGGCTTCTGATGAGGGATCCGAGGTTCGTTGGTCTGCCCGGGTATCTCGAAGTGCCTGGAGGCAAGACCGCGTTTAAGGCGGATTTAAAACTGCTCAAACGGTTGAGGACCTCGGGAGGGATGTATTGAACCCGAGCTTTTGGCTAGTGAAGCAATAAGCGGCCTGGAACCCCAGCAGCCCGGAGGACCCCGGTTCTCCGGCATACAGCCGATGAAAGGATGCCCATTCCCGTGTATCAACAGATATTACCTCTTCCGGGGACTCGGGACACGGTTCCCGTACTCCGCTTTTCCGGCTTTGAACGGTTTCCCGGGCTGGTCCATGCCGTGTTTACCCGGCAGGGAGGCGTCAGCCGCGGGCGCTTTCGAAGTTTGAACCTGAGTTCGGGAGCAGGGGACGATCCGGTTTGCGTGGCCGAAAACCTGGAACGGGTTCGAAAGTGCTGTGGTTTCTCGGACCTCGTGATTCCGAAACAAGTTCACGGAAGTCGAGTCATGTCGGTCGAGGGCGGCGGCATGCCGCACGATTGTGATGCCGTAATCACGCGGAAACCCGGCTTGGGGCTGCTGATCCGGCAGGCGGACTGCGCAGCGGTGATCTTGTACGATCCCGTGGCGGGGGCTGTGGGAAACGTGCATTCGGGTTGGAGGGGCCTTGTGGAAAATGTGGTGGGAATTACGGTCCAAGCCATGATAACGGAATTCGGCTGTCGTCCGGAGCGGATGTGGGCTGCTCAGAGCCCGTCACTGGGTCCTTGTTGCGCCGAATATCGTGACCACCGGCGCCTGTTTCCGGAAGAACTCCAGCGCTACCGGGGCCACGCCGACCATTTCGATTTCTGGCGGGCCATCGAAGATCAACTGGCGGACGCGGGAATACCCGGGGATCATGTTTCGAGCGCCGGAATCTGCACCCGCTGTAACACATCGAGGTTTTTTTCCTACCGTGCGGAAGGCGTGACCGGCCGGTTCGGCACCGTGGCCGGTATCTCGAAGGACGCCGGCCTCCGGTGTGCGGCGGGGAAAGAGGCTGGGCCGGGTTGAGGAAGGAAGCCGGACCGATAGGGCCACGTGAAGACGGATGGGTGGCCCGGACAGCTCGTTGTCCGGGTCCAAGGGCAAGATGCCGCTCTACGTCTCAAATCATCGGGGTTCGTAGGTTGGGTTGAGGAACGAAACCCAACAACACGGGGCATCCGTTGGGTTACGCTCGCTGCGCTCGCTAACCCAACCTACGATACTTCCTCGATTTTCCGGCGAAAGAATGTAGGTTGGGTTGAGGAACGAAACCCAACAAACTGGGCGGGACCAGCCGGTAACCATTTCAAACGTTTCCTTCGGTGGATGTTTGTGATACCTGTTTCTGTAGGGTGGTTATAAATATGTTCAGCCTGGAAGCCAACATCATTCGTCAGACTCCTTGCGGAGCGGGTTTCTATCTCTTGGAGCTGGAAGCGCCCGATGTCTCGAGTCGGGCGGCGCCGGGGCAGTTCGTCATGGTTCGAGTGGGTGACGACTACGATCCCCTGCTTCGCAGACCTCTGTCCGTTCACGATGCCGGCGACGGACGAATCCGTTTGCTCTACCGGGTCGTGGGCAAAGGAACCGGACGTTTGAGCCGCCGCGGCGAAGGTGAGCGAGTCGGCCTGCTGGGACCCCTTGGAAACGGTTTCGAGGTGCGTCCTCCGCTGGACACGGCCGCCCTCGTGGCGGGCGGTCGCGGAGTTGCCCCGATGTTGTTTCTGGCGCGCCGGATTCGCCGGGAATGTCCGTCGGCGAGGCTCATCCTGTTTTTTGGGGCCCGGACCGGGGAAGAGTTGGTTCGGCTCGAGGCCTTTGAAAACCTGAATGTGGAGATGCGATTGGCCACGGAGGACGGCTCGAAAGGTACAAAAGGTCTGGTGACGCAATTGGTTCGAGGCAGCCTGCTGTCGGATGCAGAGGTTCGAATCTATGCATGCGGACCCATGCCCATGCTGAAGGCCTTGGGTCCCGTGGCGGCCGAACAATCGATTCCGGCCCAGGTGTCCCTGGAAGCGCACATGAGCTGCGGCCTCGGGGTCTGCCGCGGGTGCGTGGTGAAAACCAAGAACGGTTACGCGCATGTTTGTCAGGACGGTCCGGTATTTCCTCTCGATGCGCCGGACTGGGAGGTAAGGACATGACGACGCCCGGACCGCTGCTCGAGACCCGCATCGGAGACCTTGTGCTCAAGAACCCGGTGATGACGGCCTCCGGCACCTTCGCCTACGGAGCCGAGTTCGCCCCCTATGTGGACCTGAACGATCTCGGAGCGGTTGTGGTGAAAGGCATTTCCCTGGAACCACGCCAGGGGAACCCTCCCCCCCGGACGGCTGAAACGCCGTGCGGCATGGTAAACGCCATCGGTCTCGAGAACGTGGGCCTCGAACGGTTTCTTGCGGACAAGCTGCCGTATCTTAGACGGTTTGACGTGCCCGTGGTGGTGAATGTGCTGGGACGCCAGGTGGATGATTACGTGCGTCTGGCCGGCGCATTGAGCGAAGCCGGGGGCGTGTCGGCCATCGAACTAAACGTGTCCTGTCCCAATGTCAAATCCGGTGGACAGACCTTCGGAGTGGACCCGGAAGCCGTCAATGCGTTGGTGGCGGCTGTACGGCCCGCGGCATCGATACCCCTATGGGTTAAATTGACCCCTCTGGTGACGGACATTGTGATCATAGGGCGGGCCGCCCAGGAAGCGGGCGCGGACGCCGTGTGCGTGGGCAACACCTTCCCGGCAATGGCCATTGACGTGCATCGGCGAAAACCCAAGCTGGGGAACGTAGTGGGCGGGCTGTCCGGACCGGCCATCCGGCCCATCATGGTGCGGCTGTGCTGGCTCCTCGCACGCAGCCTCGATATTCCCGTGATCGGCATTGGCGGCGTCATGTGCGCGGATGACGCGTTGGAGTACCTGCTGGCCGGCGCTCGGGCGGTGCAGGTGGGCACGGCCAATTTCGTGGATCCACGGACCACCGTGTCCATTGTGGAAGGCCTGAGAAAGTATCTTGCCGAGCAGGGCGTGGGACGTGTGGATGAGATAGTCGGGCAACTGCGGCTGGAATGAAAGCGGTTTTTCTGATGTAGCTGGAGGGTGAAGCCGTGAATCTCGAACTCGCCATAGATCAATTTATTGCCTTTATAAAGGTGGAGCGGGGTCTTTCGGAGAACACGATCGAGGCGTACAGCCGGGACCTTCTCCGCCTGGCCGATTTCCTGCAGGACCAGGGCGCGGACGACCTCGAAAAAATCTCGTCTCTCGAAGTGCATCGATACCTGGTTCACCTCGAGGAACAGAAACTGTCCAGACGAAGCAAAGCGCGAATGCTTTCCGCATTGCGGACCTTTTTCAAGTTTCTGATCCGGGAACGATGGTTGTCCGTCAACCCGATGGAGCACGTCGAGTCTCCCAAAATGATGCGGACCCTGCCCGAGGTCCTCAGTCCGAAAGAGGTCGAAGAACTTCTGGATGCTCCGGATACCTCGAATTCGGCCGGCGTCCGGGACCGGGCCATGCTGGAGATGCTCTACGCCACGGGAATGCGAGTTTCGGAACTGATCAACGTCCGGATTCTCGATATGAACCTCGAGGTGGGTTTTGTCCGGACCATGGGTAAGGGCCGGAAGGAGCGCATCATTCCTCTTGGAGAAACAGCGATAAAGTGGCTCAAAACGTTTTTGAATGACGATCGCCCCCTCATTGCCCGACGCATCGATACCGATGCCGTATTCATTAGCCGGAGAGGCAGGTCGTTATCCCGCCAGTGGTTCTGGAAAACGATCAAACAGTACGCCCTGAAAGCCGGGATCAGCAAAGAGATCAGCCCGCATATGTTACGGCACTCGTTCGCCACCCACCTTTTGAACAACGGGGCGGACCTCCGCTCCGTGCAGATGTTGCTCGGCCATGCGGATATTGCCACGACGCAGATCTATACGCACGTTACGCTGGAACGTCTCAAGGAAATCCATCGAAAACACCACCCCAGAGAATTCTCGTCCTAGCAGGCCGGTGAAGAACGCGATCTGCGGCGTTGCGCTTCATCCCTCGTCACTGCGACGTACTCTATGTACGTCTCATTACTCGGGATTTGCGCGCCTTGCATCTCATCGTTTTTCACCGGCCTGTAACAACCCGGCTTTTTCAACGGGCTGCTAGTATTAGCTGAGAGAATGGAACCGGTTTTGTTCTACGGGGGAAGGTTTTAGAAAGTCTCCCTCCCAGGCTCCGTTGAAATCCTTTGAAACGGAGTGATGCTTTCGCTTCACAAGATAGTAGCCTACTACGGGTAGCGCGGACAACTCGTTGTCCGCGTTGCGAAGCAACAAGAGGCTCCACTCAGGCAGTGCGGGAAGGCGCCCTGACTATTCAAAACGTACAGAAGCCTCTTGTCCTGCGGACCCGGACAACAAGTTGTCCGGGCCACCCATGCATAGCCGGCGCCTGGACGATTTGACGCGTGGGGGGCACAGGGTGAGGTGAGCGGCGGAATTAAGAAAATGAAATGCGTTGGGTTACAAACTTACCAATGGCTCCGATCGTTCCAAGGAAAATGCCTTGTTCGGGGCTGCGGTCGCTGCTTACTGTTTGGTTTGCCAAGTCGTTCGCATTCTGGCAACATGGATTATCGGACTCTCATCTGAGTTTCCGCTGTTCGAAATCGGATCACGGACGAAAGGCTTGAGACGCGAGTGGAAGTGATTACCTGTCATTTGAATGCGGACTTCGACGCCCTGGCGTCCATGGTAGCGGCTCGCAAGCTCTATCCTGACGCCGTAGCCGTTTTTCCCGGGTCATTGGAACGGAATCTCCGGAATTTTTTCGTCGAGTCCATGGTGTACGACCTCGGCATAGCCAAGCTCAAGTCCGTGCCTCTGGAGGAGGTGACACGGCTCATCCTGGTGGATACCCGCCAACGCTCCCGTATCGGACGTTTCGAGGAGGTTGTGGATAAGGAAGGGGTTTCGATTCACATCTACGATCACCATCCGAACGCCAAGGATGACATAAAGGGCGAAGTGGAGGTCATCAAGGAGGTAGGGGCCACCACTACCATTCTTACCCGAATCATTCAGGAACGGGGTTTGCCGCTGACTCCGGAGGAAGCCACCATATTGGCCCTCGGCATTTACGAGGACACGGGAGCGTTTACGTTTTCTTCGACAACGGAAGAGGACTATTACGCCGCCGGATTCTTGAAGGGCAAAGGGGCGAATCTGGATCTCGTAAAGGATATGATGACCTACGAGCTATCCGTCGAGCAGGTATCGTTGCTGAATGAAATGATCGAGTCGGCGGAACGGATCGTGGTGAACGGGGTGGAAGTGCTGCTGACCAAAGTGGCTTCAGAAACGTACGTGGGTGATTTCGCCGTGTTGGTGCATAAACTCATGGACATGGAGAGCACGTCCGCGGTTTTCGCCTTGGCCCAGATGGACGACCGGGTCTTCGTGGTTGGGAGGAGCCGCATACCGGAGGTGAATGTCGGTGATATCCTGGTGCCGTTGGGAGGAGGCGGTCATCCGACGGCCGGCTCCGCATCGGTCAAGGAACAACCGTTGGGCGAGCTGGAACAGAAGCTGATCCGTCTTCTGAAGGGTAAGGTGAACGCGAGCAGAACGGCCAGGGACATTATGAGTTATCCAGTGGTCTATATCGGCCCGGAAGCGACCATGGGCGCGGCGGCGGATACCCTGCTGAGGTATAACATCAACGTGATCCCCATCGTTGAGAAAGGCACGATGCTCGGATACCTTTCGCGACAGGTGGCGGAAAAGGCCGCATTCCACGGATTAAAGGACTTACGCGTAACGGAATACATGAACAGCGACTTCGAGTCCGTGGCGCCCGACGCGGGCGTGGCCGAGATCCAGGACAGGATCGTCGGGGATAACCAGCGTGTTCTTCCCGTAGTGGAAGACGATAAGCTGGTGGGGATCATTACTCGAACCGACTTGTTAAGCACGCTCGTCGATAATCCTTCCATACCTCAATACCTGTTCGATTCCCCCAGAAGAAGCGGTTATGTGCGGAAGAAGAACCTGGCCGCCTTGATGAGGGAACGATTAGGGCGGAACATCATTGACCTTTTGAAGTCTCTGGGGCGCGTTGCGGACGAGGTGGAATTCAACATCTATGCGGTTGGAGGTTTTGTCCGGGATCTGTTGCTCAGAAAGCAGAACCTGGATATCGACGTTGTCGTGGAAGGCAGCGGCATTGATTTTGCCCTGAGGTACGCCGAGGCGTATCCAGAAACGCGGGTTCGAACCCATAAGAAATTCGGTACCGCGGT